>NZ_JACSOF010000253.1:0-4670 GCF_014349205.1 Photobacterium sp. BZF1 | reverse complement strand
GGGCGATGGGCGATGGGCGATGGGCGAACCAGATTGTTTGCAAGAGCCTGACCCTGTCAAGCTCTTGCTCTTCCTCTGGCCTCTAGCCTCTAGCCTCTAGCCTCTAGCCTCTAACCTCTAGCCATTTTATCAATGGCCTAGCTTCTCCAGCAAACTTCCCGCTTCTTGCTTGAGTTGGTCATCGCCGCCTTGGGCGACTTGTTCCAGCAGGCCGCGGGCACCTTCGCTGTCGTTCATTTCCAGGTAGGCTTTGGCCAAGTCCAGTTTGCTGGCAAATTCGCCCTGGCTATCAATATCCATGCTGCCAATATCAGCCAATACATCTGGGAACTCATCCAAACCGACATCTAGGTTGAGCGGGGCTTCATCCAACTCACTATCGAGCGACTCACCATCGAGATCCTTCATCAGTTCATCAATACTGATGTACGACTCTTGCGCAGCCTGTGTGGCAGGTTTCTCCTCCGCTTTAGGCTCCTCTAGCAACTCGCTGGCAGCCTCTTCATCTAAAGCAAGAGAAAGCTCGTTAGCCTCGACGTCAGCAATAGACTCCGAAGACACTTCTGAAACAGCACTATCTTCATCGAGAAGGTTGTCTTCGTCAAAGACAGGGACATCTTCAAGATTCATCTCTGGTTGCTGACCCCAGTCTTCGCCCTCTAACTCAGGTTCCGGGTTGTTCGCTGACCAGATCTCTTGCTCTTCTTCAGGCCATGCTTTTTCAGCAGTCACATCGCCAGCAACGTCTTCTGAGTGCCCCACCAGTTGTTCGCGCTCCCAGTCCGCCTGCAACTCGGGATCACTCAGCAAGGCATCCATATCCAGTCCCGCCGAATCAACAAACTCGTCACTCATCTGGGCTTCTGGCGAAGGAACACTATTTTGCACAGTTGTAGGTTGCTGTACTGCTTCAGGGCTAACAGACTGTGAGTCGATTCCTTCTGACACAGCGGCTTGCGCCTTGCTGCCCTGCTCCATCTCATACTGTTCAAGCTCATGCTGCTCATCAAATGAGGCCTGCAAGGCTTCATCTTCGCTGAACTCTGGCAGGCTAGCTGGGTCTAGCGTTTCAAACTCAATATCTGGGCGTCCATGCAACGAGTAAGGGCTCGCTGGCTGCTCGGCAACAGCCTCTTGTTCCTGAGGTTGAGGCTCTGGCGTTAAGTCTGCCGCCATTTCCGGCTGGACTGGAGGCTTCTCAGCAGCTTCTGCCGCCTGCTGTAACTGACGGACGATGTTATCGAGCATGGCTTGCTCATCATCATCAGTCAGTACTTGCTCTTGCTCTGCCTGCTGCTCAATCTCAGGATCGTTAAATGCCGCTTCTTCATCAAATTCAGGTAAGTCATCCAGTGTCAGTGGAGCACTATCATCATTCTCCTGAATTGGCTCGGCATCCAACTGGCGGTGCTCACCGTCAAGCTCAGGTTCCATTTCAAGCTCTGCCAGCAGTGTTTCCTCATCAAAGACAGGAAACTCTTCAGCATCAGGCTCTGCTGATTCAGTGACCGGCTGTCCCGCTGTTTGCGGCTCAGGATTTGTCAGCTCAGGCCCAGGTTCAACTACAGGCGCTTGCAGCTTAGGTTCTTCAACTGCCAACTCTTCAGGTGCCTGTTCTTCTGGAGCAAAATCAAAAGCCGGTTCGTCTAAGATGAGCTCTTGAAGGTCGGCATCATCTTGGACATCAATCGCTTCCTCATGAGCATTTTGCTCTGCTGCCCCGTCCAGTTCCTCATCACCTAGGCTTTCCAGTAACTGTTCAACGGTCTGGCCGATCGCTTCAATTTCGGCACTGTCGTTCAAACCGTCAGAATCAGGTGTATCAAACGCAGCTGAATCAAGAAGTTGCTCGATTTCATCAATTTCTGGCTGAGGTTCAGGGTCAGCCGGGCTATCAGGCTGCACATCAACATCAGCGGTCTCTGCCTGTGATGATGGCTGACTTTGTTCAGCGATAACCTGCTCTTGATTTAAATTAGATTGATCTTGAGTTAAACCATGTAGGCTGTTTTCTTGCTGAGGAACACTTTCCGCTCCATGCTCCGCAAGAAGCTCATCTATAGAACCAGCCTCTTCAACGGCAGAGTTCTCAGCAGTGTCTACTGGTGAGTGTTGCTCTAGGATATCATCGAGCAACTCAGTACTGTTCTCTTCAATAGTGATATCGTCGAGTGATACTGCAGCTTCTGGCTCAATGCCCTCAAGAGCGTCATCAGTGTCAGCCAGCAATTCGTCCAGTAGCTCAGTACTGTTTTCATCAATTTCAATATCTTGGCTTGCTAACAAACTGTCAGCTTCAGGCTCATCTAACAACTCATCAAGCAACGCCGTACTGTCTTCTTCCAGCTCAATATCAGATGTCAGGCTATCTTCGTCATCTAGCAGCTCATCAAGTAGTGCCGTTGAGTCATCTGGTGTCTGGGCCGCTGCACTTTCAACTGCCTCATCAAATATGGAGGCAAAATCCTCATCACTGCCTGGCGATGCCATCATGTCAATATCAGCTAACGCTTGGTCAACCGCAGCTTGCTCAGCCGTTTCTTGCTTCGCTTCGGGTGCAAAAGCATTGTCATCACCACCCACACTATCAAACAGCGCATCCAACTCATCTTGGTCGACCATCTGATTTGGCTGCGGAGCTTGATCATCCAAACCTTGACTTTCCAAAGCTTGGCTTTCTGCTGGCGCTTCATCCAGAGGTTGTTCGTCCAAAACATCATCAGAGGCTGAAGCGAACAGATCATCCAGCATAGCCTGATCAACTATCTGATCATCCTTCGCTGATGGATCCAAAGGTGCATCAAGATCGAGCTCGTCGCCGTCATAAGACAAATCAAAGCTATCTTCATCGTCCTCATCGGCCTGCAGCGACTGCTCCCACATTGCAGCCAGCTCTTCATCTGAATTCGGCTCTGGCTTTTTGTCCATTTCATCCAGAGCCCGCTCCATATCTTCAAGGCCGATAGCTTCATCATCGCTATTGACAGAGATACTGCTGGCACCAAGGTTACCCCCCAGCTCAAAGCCGTTGTCATCGCCGTCGCGTTTCGATTCCAGCTGGGAATCTTGGCCAAACAAGCTACTTTCAGGATCATCAAACAATGAGTCGTCATCACCGAAGAGGTCATCCAGTTCATCATCATCGCCCAGTGATAGGCTCGGTACCTCTTCGTCGTCAGTAGGCACAGGTGGCGGCGGTGGCATCATCGCAGCTTCATCTTGCGCCTGAGGCGCATCCAGTGACTTCACCTCATCTTCCGCTTCACGCTTGCGACCAAGCAGGAAGTAAACCAATGCACCTGCAATCAAGGCGCCAGGGATCAAAGCCAACGCAGCCAACATCAACGGGTTGGCAATCATGCGGTCAAACAAGGTTGGCTCAGGCTCAACAGTTTGTGTCTGCAGCGCACGCTGCTGGTCGATAAAGCCTTTGATTTGCTCGCGAAGCACTTCGTCATCGCTCAATTGCTGCTTCAATGCCGAGACTTCATGCTGCATCTCTGCCAGGCGAACACGCAATAAATGGTTGCTCTCGAGCAATTTTGTCATCTGCTCATCAGAGGCATCCAACTGAGCCTGAAGGACAGTCGGCTTTGGCGGAATCAGTGCCTCGGTCGCTGCAGGTGCTTCGACTGCCGGTGCTTGCTCGGCGGTCTTAACCTCTGTCTCTACCACAGGCTGTGTTTTTTCCTGTGGTGTTGCGACTACTGTTGGCTCTTGAACCTTGGCCTCTTGGGCAACTTCTACTGCTTTAGGTGCTGGCGTCGGTTTTGGTTCAGGCGCTCTGGCAACAGGCTGGGCAGCTTGAGCTGCTGGCTTGGGTGCATTAGCCGTTCGAGTCTGACTGCGTACTGGCGAACCTTGATCCGCTTCTAGGCGCTGCTTGACAGCATCAATGTTCTCTCGGCGCATCTGTGATTCTGTTGGGATAGCCAGCATGCTGCCTGGGATCAAGCCGTGAATATTACTATTCTCAAATGCCTGCGGGTTCTGGCGGAAGATAGCGCCAATCACCTGGTAAATAGAGACCTGATTATTCGGCCGGTAGCGCGTTGCAATAGACCACAACGTCTCAGAGTTCGTCGTCGGGCCATAGCGGAATGCATCGGCAGACGGTTGCCCCGGCGCGGCGGTGCTCTCCGTCAATGAGGAAGCGGCAGGCTGTACACCTTGGTTAGGCCCGGTAATACGAATGGTATTGGCATGGGCCGAAGAAGAAATTACAGCGGTGGAAAAAATTACCGGCAGAAAAAAGCGTTTTATCATCGTCGAAAGGTCAGACACTGCCTGTCATCCTCTTTGGCAGGAAAAATAGCTACGAATGAATAAGGGCACATCATGTGCACACATACAAGCGTCGTATGATACAAGAATATTTAACTTCGGCCTATGCACAATAATCTTGAGCGTGACCAAGCCAATCAATTTCGACTTCGGGAGCAAAGTCGCACTATTGTTGACCTACTCAGAACGATAGTAGATTCAGCACGTTGAAAATACAACAGCGCCTAAATCACCGTCAGGTGTTAGACAATAAAAAAGCGCCCTGCTTTAAGAAGCAAGGCGCTGTTGGGTCCTGTGGTCCTGTGGTCCTGTGGTCCTGTGGTCCTGTGGTCCTGTGGTCCTGTGGTCCTGTGGTCCTGTGGTCCTGTGGTCCTGTGGTCCTGTGG
>NZ_JACSOF010000252.1:0-4741 GCF_014349205.1 Photobacterium sp. BZF1 | reverse complement strand
CTGTGGTCCTGTGGTCCTGTGGTCCTGTGGTCCTGTGGTCCTGTGGTCCTGTGGTCCTGTGGTCCTGTGGTCCTGTGGTCCTGTGGTCCTGCAGGCAGCATTTATGGATAGCTATTAAGACGTCAAGCTTTTACTTCCGCTTTTCCGGAAACCAGCTACTTCCAGACTAGCTATTTACTTAATAGGACCTCAGAACCGAAGCACCACAGAACCGCTTCACCCCATAGAACCGTTCTTAACTCAATCCGCCCCGAACAGGTCGCGGGTGTAAACCTTCTCTTCGACGTCAGCGAGTTCTTCTGCCATACGGTTGGAGACAATCACGTCAGAGATTTGCTTGAACTCTTCAAGGTCCTTGATCACCTTGGACTGGAAGAAGTCATCCTCTCTAAGTACCGGCTCGTAGACAACAACTTGGATACCTTTGGCCTTGATACGCTTCATGATCCCCTGAATAGAAGAAGCGCGGAAGTTATCGGAGCCCGCCTTCATGATCAGGCGGTAAACACCAACGATTTTCGGACGCTTGGCGATAATTGAATCGGCAATAAAGTCTTTGCGGGTACGGTTAGCATCAACAATCGCACCGATAATGTTGTTCGGTACCGACTGGTAGTTGGCTAGCAGTTGTTTGGTGTCTTTCGGCAAACAGTAACCGCCATAACCAAAGGACGGGTTGTTGTAATGGTTGCCAATACGAGGGTCGAGACCGACACCTTCGATGATCTGGCGGCTATCCAAACCGTGTGCCTCTGCATAAGAGTCCAACTCGTTAAAGTAGGCCACACGCATCGCAAGGTAAGTATTCGAGAACAGTTTAACCGCTTCCGCTTCGGTGGAGTCGGTGAAAAGCACTTGGATATCGTTTTTCTCGGCCCCCTGCACCAAAAGGTTAGCAAACACTTCAGCACGCTCGGACTTTTCGCCAACAATGATACGGGATGGGTATAGGTTATCGTATAGGGCACGGCCCTCACGCAAAAACTCTGGCGAGAACATTAGGTTGTCGCAGCCCAACTCGTCCTTGACTCGTTGGGTGTAACCCACTGGCACGGTAGACTTGATGATCATCACCGCTTCAGGGTTAACCGCCATCACATCTTTGATCACCGCTTCAACTGAAGAGGTATTAAAGTAATTTGTATGGGGATCGTAATCAGTAGGAGTTGCAATAATGACAAAATCCGCACTTTTATATGCTAGTTCCTTATCTGTCGTAGCCTTCAGGTTGAGCGTTTTCTCAGCTAGGTACTGAGATATCTCTTTATCTTCAATCGGAGAAACCGCCGAATTAATCAAGTCCACTTTTTCTTGGATAATATCCAAGGCTACAACTTCGTTATGCTGTGCCAACAATACGGCATTCGACAGGCCTACATATCCAGTGCCCGCTACGGTAATTCTCATTACTCAACCTCGATTTCTAGAGCGACCCAATAAACAGCACTCAGCGTTACTGAACAATTGTTCGCAATATTTTGACTCATTAATAATCTCACTAAGATGAATACTACTCTAGTTAATAAATAGAGCATAGCATCAAGCGTAGTTGAAAATAGCTAAGATCAAGTAAAGGTTAGCTTTGTTTAGTTTTTACCCGTTGGCAGACACCAGTATTTCACTGCCTGGCCGAACTTCACGCAATGCGCTTGCAAGCCCAAATTGCGCACGGTGATCGCCATGGACGAGATGGATTTTATTTGGCCCATGCCCGATATTGGAAACAAACTGAACCAGTTCATGCTTATCGGCATGGGCTGAGTAGCCAGGAAGGTTATGTATCTTGGCCATGACCTCAATAACCCTATCGTTAATCTTCACCCGCTTCTCACCTCTTGCAAGCGAGTATCCCAATGTACCTTTGGCTTGATAACCCACCATCACAATGTCAGTACGGGGATCGGGTAATAAAGCCTCGAGGTAATTCACTATCCTTCCACCACTACACATGCCGCTAGCGGCAACGATAATGGCGGGCTCACCGGTTGATTGGAGGCGATTTACCATAGATTGGTGCTGCTGGTGGGACTCCAGCGTAATACATTGCTCGAAAGACAAAGGATGCCGTCCACAACGCTTGCGGCTCCTTGCCTCTGTATCCCATAGGCGGTGGAATAAGTTATATTGCTCAGTTACCTCGCCAGCTAAAGGCGAATCCAATACCACCGGCAACTCCTGCCACTTCATCCGCTGTCGGTTAACTCGCAATAACGGCAGGACGGAACCGGCTATCAAGTTTTCGATATCAAACAGCAATTCCTGGGTACGGCCAACACTAAAAGCCGGGATCAGTATTGCGCCGCCATCTATCAAAGACTGCTCAATGATCTGCTTTAACTTATCAGATCGCTCTGACTGGCGTTCATGTGCTCTGTCCCCATAGGTGCTTTCAAGCACCAGTACATCAGCACGTGCTGGTGATACAGGGCCTACCAGCAATGGTGTGTTCGAAGGACCAAGATCACCCGAGAACACCACAACTTGTTCATCTGGCAGCACAACTTCGACAAAAGCCGAACCTAATATATGGCCAGCCTGACGGAAGTACAGGGTTAACCGGTCGCCATTAGGCAAGGTCATCGGGGCTTGGCAACCAAAGGGAACTGGGCGGAGCAGGCTTTTTATTAAGGAGAGGAAGGTATTGCGTTGGCTTTTGTTCAAGTTTAATTGGATTTTCAAACCATCATCGAGCATCAGGGGCAACAAGGCCGCTGTCGCTTCTGTCGCATAGATAGGCCCCCTGAAGCCTGCTGCCAACAACCAAGGGATCCGCCCAATATGATCGATATGACAATGGGTGATCACCAAAGCTTGGATATGTCCGACTGGAAATTCAATATCCAATACCTTTGGTGCTTCCTCGCCCTGAAACAAACCGCAGTCAACCAAAATACCATATTGTTGCCACCGCAGTTCATGGCATGAGCCCGTAACGCCTTCGTACGCACCGTGATGAACGATTTGCATAATATAGCTCCCAACCTAATGATTCTTTTGGGATCTTCGCTAAATCACCACAAGGCAACAGTCGCTAACGAAACAAGCCCGAGCGAGTTCACGAAAAAAACCGCTAATAATCAAATCAGCTGCATATTAAGGACAGATGTATCGAGGAAATGGGCGAAGGCAATACAGAAACTTAGATAGATTAAGAAAGAACAACAAATACAAGATAAACCACACCTACTATCAGCATTTTAGCCTTTGAAAACAACTGGTGCCTATCTACAATGAGGGTCATCATACCACGTATCGCCTTATTAATTATGGCAAACATTTCGTTAGGAAAAGTCACCATCTTGAAATTAATTTTTAAGATGCGTCTCAGTAATGATGCATGTATAACTACAACATTAATGTCTATATTCATGTAAAGAAAGTGACATATGTTAGAAATTTAATATCTTTTACCAATTAGTCCATGTGTTGGTATATTGGAGGACTTACAATGAAGGCAAATTTCAGTTTATCGACCGCTATATTGATAGTTAGCGGGTGTACAACAAACTTGGAACAACACGCTGATGAGTTTACAGATGCAAGCTTCGATTTATGCGGAACGATGAATCAAGTACAAGCCTTTTCCCGAGCAGAAAGCGGGAAAATTCGCGTAATTTGCCCAGAAAATAGATACTTCCTGTTAAACTCTACATCAACGCTTGTCTATATACCCGACTTGGATGGGGTGTACTGCAGTGGTAAAGGATTCAACACATTCAGGGAAAGGAAGGACAGTTTTTTATTTACATGTAGTGACCAATCCAGGTTCCATATTCCCAAATAATTCAATTTATCCAATAATTAACAACAAAGTATTGAGTAAATCTGAAATCTATATGTTTATAGCTATACTATAAGGCTAAATCAATCGGGCGTATAGTTAATTTTCTAACGAAGTAGAAAATATTTTTTTGACTTCAAGCAGTATATTCTTTTCATGCCTGATAAAATCATTTAACACTGATTGACTAGGTGTAAGGATCTTTTCAGGCACAGTTGAATTCGACCTCTCTTTCTTTGACTCTATTGCACTAACAACTGAAACTACATCAAATTCAGAAATAACTTTACTCACCACTACGACTCCTCTCTGAAATAGCATTAAAAATAGTTTCTATCTGTTCAAATCCAAAATTTCGATATAAAAACATTCTTAAGTTATTTGCTAGCGCTTCAGTGTTCACCGTGTCGGCAGCTTTACTGCTTGCGACATAAGTACTCAGCAAACCCACCAAAGAATACTCTACACTCTTTGGCAGTTTTTCACGCTTCACAAAATGCATAATGGTGCATACATCTTCCATCTGTAAAAGCGAATACAGACCTCTAACTTCTGCAAGGGATACCCCTGTATCAATAGTCAGTAGCCAAGATGAAAAACGACTGAAATACTCTTTTTCGTCAAAAAAAACTGTCAAATCAACACCCAGCAAAGTCATCAAACAGAAATTTGCGAACATTTATATTATAAAGGTTTCTTATAAAGATAAGCCGTCGCATTGGTGTGAGAACATATTAACGCCCATTGAAGTCAAATGCCAATTAATTATACCGAATTGTCATACCGCGACGCTATATACAGGCCAAATCTGTATATTTAGACATATCTGGTTAACGCTTTAGCACAAACATTTACCAAGGCTATATCTCTCGATAAATCAGTCATTTAAAGATATATAACAAGAGGGACAATATAAACAAGAATGATTATCGACTAGTTTGTAATATCGCTGTATATAAC
>NZ_JACSOF010000251.1:0-5067 GCF_014349205.1 Photobacterium sp. BZF1 | reverse complement strand
CCATAAAACTCTGTCTGGGCAACCACGTTGTTGATCGCAATCGGGTTCCAGAACTGGCCAATTGGCATATCAATGCCCTTCTGGGTTTTGGTACCCAAACCAAGCTGCGGCATGATCTGGCGGAAGGCTAAGTAAATGTCGAGATCATTCCCGCCGACACGCAAACCAGTATGGGCCAACAAGCTATCAGTTCTGTCGGCTTTACCCGCCCAGCTTGGCCCCATCTGGATCATCGAACAGTCTGTGGTACCACCGCCGATATCAACCACCAATACGGTTTTATCTTCAGTTAAGGTGCTTTCATATTCAAGGCCCGCTGCAACTGGCTCAAACTGGAACTCGATGTGCTCAAAGCCCGCACGCTTGGCGGCCTGGCGCAAAATAGCTTCTGCCTGCTGGTTGGCTTTCTCTCCGCCCGTACCCTGGAAGTTGACCGGTCGGCCAATCATAGTACTGGTGATCGCCTTGTCCAGTTGGGTTTCTGCCTTTTGTTTGATATTGCGCATCATAGCGCACACCAGATCTTCGAAGAAACGAATCTGCACATCCCGCAGACCATTGGCACCGAGGAAGGATTTTGGCGATTTTACATAATAGACTTCTTCAGGATCTTCAAGGTACAGATCTAATGCCGCCTGACCAAATAGCAGATCGCCCTTCTCAACAATGATGTCTTCCTCACGGTTGAAGGCTATCGCGCGGCGCAGGACTTGCTCACCCAGTTCATCCACTGGTTGCACGCCCATATGGCGGTAAAGGTATTCGCTCACCGCTTCTCGGGTCGGTGCACAGAGTGTCGAAGGAATAAAACTGTTTTCGCCTTCCAGCGCCAGCATACGCGGTTGCCCTTGCTCCATAACGGCCACTGAGCAATTGGCTGTTCCATAATCAAAACCGATAAACATGTTATCCTCCGAACCAAGAAAAGCCGGCCATCATACTGAAATTAGCCATTTGTTCAATCAAGAGTTTATGACAATGCTCAGGAATGACGATTGACGCCACCTCAATCATCGTAACTTCTCCTTCTACTCACTGTTCCTCACCGCTTCCTTTCACATTAATGTTAAGAATTTCTTAACGACTAGCTTTATTGTTTCAAATATTCAGTCCATGTGATTATGGCTATGATAAGGCCGATTTCAGCACTACGGCGATAGGAGCAGGCCAATGACGGGGATACATATTTCATGTGCAGTAAACAATGTAGATGCGCTGTCATACCTTCCAGCACAAACCGATAAAGTCGCACTCGTAACCGAAGGTGGCGGCCAGCGTGGAATATTCACTGCAGGCGTTCTCGATGCCTTTTTGGACGACGATTTCAATCCCTTTTCTTTGTTGGTTGGCACCTCAGCAGGTTCGCTCAACATCGCTTCTTTTATCTGTGGCCACACTAAACATGCTTACCGTGTTATCACTGAAGCGACAACTACCCATGACTTTTTCGACCTACCCCGTTTTCTAATGGGAAAGGAAGGGCTGGATCTGGATTGGCTGCTAGAGCAGACACAAACCCGGCTCCCCCTTGATTGGCAACAAGGCCATGAGAACATGCGATCCCGCACTGTATTGGCTTGTGCCTGCCATGCAGACAACCATCGAGCTTCGTTTTTTGACCTCAATGATGATAACTGGCATGTTGCGCTCAAAGCGTCATGCGCCATTCCTGTCCTTCGCCGACAACCCATTCTCAACCAGCAGCAATACTGGGTGGATGGTGGTGTTGGGGCGCCAATCCCTGCCCAAGAGGCATACGATAGAGGCTATCGGCACATTGTCGTTATCCGCACTGTCCCCATCACTGCAAGTTTTGATCATTGTTGGATGTCGATCATCAGCAAAGCACTAGGCAAAACTAAAGCGTCTGCACTGATCAAATTGCTGCTTGAGCACGAAGAAAAGTACCGGCAAACCCAAGCATTTTTAAATACCCCCCCTGATGACGCCATCATCTACGAAATCCACCCTCAGAAAGATCTCTGCTCCAAATTGATAGGTAGCACTATTGACTCGCTCGATCTCGATTACCAATTGGGCTACCAGTCTGGGCGTTACTTCATGGCGACGCTAGGTAGAAAATTTACCGTACCGGGTGCAAGCGAGCTTGAAAATACTTTCTCCCAAGCAGCCTAAAAACGTTCCTGCAACGTACAACAATAAAGCAAAACAAAGGAAGGATTCATGCCCCCACTACGCCCAACGGACTTCGTCACCAAAGAGTCGGTATTTACAGAATTAATGAGTCGCGACATTCACCGTATGTGGCAGCAACGTCAGGAGCACACATTTAACGGTGTCAACGGTATCCCACTATTTGGTATTAGCCTTTGTCAAAGTGAAGCACCACTACTGCCGCAAAACCGATATTGTGTCGTTATCGTAAATGGCCGAAATGAGAGTGTATGGAAATATCAGGAAGTGATGTTTGAGTACTTTGCCCACGGCTTTGACATCTATACCTATGATCACCGTGGCCAAGGGGCATCCGGTCGCCTTGCCGATGATCCCGAACTAGGCCATGTCGATACCTTTGCGGACTATGTGGCAGACCTTGATATCTTCATCAAAACCATCGTACGGCCAAACCGCTATTCCAGATGTTTTTTGTTGGCACACTCCATGGGCGGTGCGGTTTCAACACTTTATATGGAACAGCACCCCAATATATTCAATGCCGCTGTGTTAAATGCCCCGATGTTTGGTATTCATATATCTAGCCCGCTGCGGTTTGTCGCCCCTGCAGTCGCGAAACTTTATGACCTCTACCAATCCAAGCCAGATTATGGCCTTGGGCAGAAGGCTTATCATGAGTTGCCATTTGAACAAAACGATCAATGTCAGAGCCAATTGCGCTATGTTTGGGCTAAACATCTTTATCAAACCCATCCAGAATTACGTGTTGGTGGACCCAGCGCCAGGTGGATATGGCAGGCAATGCGAGCAGCTAAACAGTGCATTCAAGAGTCAAAAAATTTGAAGACTCCCCTGCTCTTGCTACAAGCAGGAAATGACACCATTGTCGATAACCGCGCTCATCATCTGTTCAATGGCAATACTGAGCAATGCCAATTAAAAGTGATTGAATCGGCACGCCATGAACTACTGATGGAAAAAGATGAATTGAGGGATCAGGTAATGGGTGAAACCCTGTCTTTCTTTGAGCAATTTTTCATTAAAGAATGTGCATAAACCAAGCTGCGAAGCTCGCAGCTGGTTCCGCAAGAGCCACTTAGCCTGGGTATACCTTTTCAAAATACTCCAACACCAAGTCAGACGACTCATTGAATTCAACACCTAAACTGGCGGCATATTTTGTGAAGAACGTCATGTGCGCATCCCGCCACCACTGGTAAGTCAGATCGCCCTCACCTTCCAGTGCCGCAAACTCAGCTGTGACTTGATTAAAAGGGCAAATAGAAACGTCTTTCAGTTTGATAATACAGACAGGTTCTTGTGCCCAGTTGAGCACGACTGATAAGCGTCCGACTTTAGGAAAGGGCGCTTGCTCGGCATCATAACCCGCTTTCAAACTACAAGAAGCACGTTTGATACCTTGGTAAATTAGCCTCGCACACTCGTTAGCATTGTACTCATCGGCACAAAAATACTCGGCAATGGCCTCTGGCACAGCATCGCGCTCTGCTGGTGTTAGTGTGCATAGATATTGTTCTAGAAAATCCCTTTGCTCTTTATTCATGCTTCCTACTTTGTGTTGCTCTGCTATCCCATAGACAAGGTCACTACGTGATTACCTTTAATTATGCCCAGCACTTGAACGCATTGCATTATGTTATTCATTAACCCTATGGGAGCTCACAGTGTTCTTGGACTAGATACAAGTAAATTGATTCTTGTTAGCGATCTCGCTGTCATTTTCATCCATACTTATTGTTTTAATACCCAATACAAATATGAGTATGAATACACTAACTAAAATCTTTGCCTCTACCCTCTTTCTTCTAGTAGCGCTGACAGGATGCAGTGAAAATGAGATGCCTAAAGAAGGGGTCAAATACACGGTTGTTGAAACTCCAACTGAAGGCGTCGCCGATGTTGTTGAAGTCTTCTCTCTTGGTTGTGGCCACTGCCGAAATATGGAATTGATGCTGCCGGAAATCAAAAAACTGGCAGAAGTGGATATTGACCAAGTTCATGTTACTTTCAACGAAAGCGCACAATATGCTGCCTACCTTTACTACACTGCGGCGGTTCAGAGTGGTGGTAAGCCGTCACCAGAGCTGAAAGAGGCACTGTTTGGCTTTGTGCAAGAACAAGCAGCGGACTTAGATGAAGAAGGTCGCAAAAACAAACTGGACGAAATCTTCAGCCAGTACGATATTGTCAGCCCATTCGACCTCAACGATGAGCAAAAAGAGCAAGTCTACCAGCAGATGACAAGCGCTAACCAGTTGGAGCAAAATGCACAAATTACGTCGGTACCTTCTTTCCTAGTCAAAGGGAAATACCTGGTACAGAATGGCGCTCACGATAGTTTAGAAGATTTAGCTAACACTATTCGTTACCTATCAGAAAAACAATAATTCGCTTCCATCCAGGGCTGTGACAATACCAGCCCTATTCTTCCCTTCTCCATCCCAGCCAAATTCCTACTCGATAATAAGTACAAATACACCGTGAATTCCTAGCAGTTATTTATACCTCAACATTAATATTTACCAGTAAGGCTTCGCTTTACCGTGATTGCAGTTTTTTGCCCAGACACCAAAATGAATTATTACCCATAATGATAAACATAAGCAACGCAAATAAATAAGCTACCTCGATTTTTGGCAATCAAAAAACACCTCGTGATATGCAAAGCACTATTTACACATTGCTTAATTCCCCACCACACACTGAATGTAACCAAATATATTACAGCAACAAAAAACACAACAAAATCATTAACATAAACAAAAAAGACTCTAAAAATCAGCTTTAATATTGTTTTACTATTACTACATGGAACTTAGTAATAAAAATATCAACGAGCACTAAACCTGTGCTTTATGCAAATACATACAGGAAATAAAAAATGAATAAAAAGCTAATTGCGCTAGCAGT
>NZ_JACSOF010000250.1:0-5142 GCF_014349205.1 Photobacterium sp. BZF1 | reverse complement strand
GGGCACGAGAGGTAAATTCCTCAGCCATGTAAGCCACCGCCACTGCGGCAAAGCCCGCCAATGCCGCTCCCATCAAGGCACGGCTTAAGCTGAGCATTAGCAAGCTTTCTGCTGTTAGCATCAAAAAACCAATCACAGGTAACAGGCTGAGGCTGATTAACATCACAGGCCGTCTGCCGATACGTTCTGACCAAACCGCCCACGGTACAAGCGTGACAGCCAGAGCTAATGTCGCAGCGGCCACCAACCAATTGACCCGGGTAGCCGATACCGCGAAGTTCTCTGCCATCAAAGGCAGCATTGGCTGAAATAAATACAGATTGCAGAAAATAAGGAATGAGCCCAAACACAAGGCAAAGCTGGCTCTTCGATATTCAGTGGTTTGAATGTCTATCATGTCGGTTGTCAGCAAAAAGAATTCTGATCCAACGGTAGCAATTCACTAGGAATAGTGAAAATATATTAAAAATATTGAAGCTATAAGGAAAATATATAGTCCATGGATATTCGCCAGCTCAATTACTTTGTCACCCTAGCCGAAACAGCCAACTTCACCCGAGCAGCTGCCAAACTTCATATTGCCCAGCCAGCTTTGAGTATTGCGGTGAAAAAATTTGAGGAACAACTTGGGATCGTTCTGTTCGATCGCAATGAGCGCCGTGTCACCCTGACTCCTGAAGGTGAGGTGTTACTTCGCCATGCTCGCCTGATCCTACAGAGCGTGCATGACGCCACCGTTGCAATGGAAGAATTGAAAGGACTGACCAAAGGTGAAGTAAAACTCGGGGTACCGAGTTCTCTGGGATCCTATTACCTGCCTGATATTTTGATGGGCTTCAAAAGCCAGTACCCCAACCTAAAATTGACTATCGTCGAAGCAGGGACCGAGACTATCCGTAAGATGCTGCTGGATAAAGAACTCGATTTAGGCATTATCCATTGTGACCACATACCAGAACGCCTTGCGACAGAACACTTGTTGACCACCCAAATGGTTGCGGCTGTCCACCCTGAAAATGAATTGGCAACCCTCGACACCATCGACTTCAAAACCTTCTTCGAACAAGACTTGGTGATGTTCAAACCCGGCTATTTCCACCGCGAATACATTGACCGCATTTGCCAAGAAAACCGCTTTGAACCCAATATTGCATTTGAAACGAACTTACTGCCGATGATCTTGAAGATTGTCCGCAACGACTTTGCGGTTACGGCCCTATTGGACATGGTGACAGAAAATGAGTCCGGTGTTGTCCCCATCCCTTTTGAGCAGCCTGTCATTTTGAATATCGCTATTGCATGGCGTAAAGATGGCTATTTATCTGTGGCTGACAAAGCTTTTATGGAGTATGTAAAGAACAATCGTTAAATGTAATTAAATTTACATTTTGTAACACGATAAATCAGTTATTAACCCCTATAGGCAATGTATTACCTACGTTTAGGTTACACCGCTTAAAAGACAAGCAAAATATAATCATTAACGACATTCAAACATATGATGTTGCGCATCTTTTCATGATTGTAGCGCAAAATTAACACATTACTCAAAATTCTGTTTCAGATCATAAACTGGTCCGATTATTGTCGTCCCTCCACCACTTTTTAGGTAAATTTATCGAAAATAATGTGTAAGAAAATTTTATCAATTGACACATTGTTTCTTAATTTTGTGGTTTAAGAGGATTTTTTCCATGTTGGAGCTATTGATTGGCTTGGCAGTCACGGTTGCTGTTGGCTATTTCATCATCAAAGGATACAAGCCTGCGGGCGTTCTACTAACAGCAGGTCTCTTGTTGCTGCTCATTACCGGCATTTTAGGATATAACGTACTACCTGAAAAGATTCAGGCTACCGGTAACTTTGTCACCGATTCATTAGAATATGTGAAATACATGCTGCAGTACCGCGGGGGCGGCCTGGGTATGCAAATCATGCTTCTTTGTGGTTTTGCATCCTACATGACGCACATCGGTGCCAACAACGTGGTCGTAAAACAATTCTCGAAACCACTTTCTGTTATTAAATCACCTTATGTATTGCTTGTAGCGGCTTACATCGTAGCGTGCTTGATGTCTCTTGCGGTAAGTTCAGCAACAGGTCTGGGTGTACTATTGATGGCTACCCTGTTCCCGATGATGACAGCGATGGGTATTTCGCGCCCTGCGGCAGTGGCTATCTGTGCCTCGCCAGCAGCAATCATCCTGTCACCAACCTCAGGTGACGTCATTGTTGCAGCAGAGAAATCTGGCCTACCATTGCACGTATTTGCGGTAGAAACCGTACTACCTGTCTCTATCTGTGCCATCATCGTTATGGCGGCGGCTGCATTTTTCTGGAACAAATACCTAGACAAGAAAGAAAATATCGTCATGGAAAAAGTCGATATTTCTGAGATCGAAGTAAAAGCACCCGCTTACTACGCTATCTTGCCATTCCTTCCTATCATCGGCGTATTTGCTTTCAACGGCGAAACTATCCCGGGCCTAACGCTAGATATTTACACTATCGTTGTTATGTCTATCTTTATCGGTGCTATCGTTGATTTCGTTACCAAGCGCTTCAAAGGTAAAGAAACACTGGAAGATCTGGAAGCGTGTTACCAAGGTATGGCTGACGCATTCAAAGGTGTTGTTATGCTGTTGGTTGCTGCAGGTGTATTTGCACAGGGTCTGATGTCTATCGGTGCTATCGACAACCTGATCGGCCTAGCAGAAGCTGCAGGTGCCGGTGGTTTTGCCCTAATGCTACTACTAACAGGCCTGACTGTTGCAGCCGCTATCGCAACAGGTTCTGGTAACGCACCGTTCTACGCTTTCGTAGAGCTTGCTCCAGCACTGGCCGGTAAAATGGGCCTTAGCCCAGCATTCCTTATCATCCCAATGCTACAAGCCTCAAACCTAGGCCGTACCATTTCTCCAGTATCTGGTGTAATCGTGGCAACCTCTGGTATGGGTAACGTAAGCCCATTCGAGGTAGTTAAACGTACCTCTGTGCCGGTTCTATGTGGCCTGGCGACAGTGATCATCGGTACCGTTGCATTGGTTCCAATGTATAGCTAATTCGGTTTAACTCACTCAATTCGCTTGCCTGTCAAATCCCGATATAACCATGGTTATATCGGGATTTTTTACGCCACAATTTTGCTTTTGAATTTCACAAGACTGCCTTCACATCGCCCATTGGGCTTTTTATTAAATCTCATTTCTTCCGGCAAAAAGCCTCGAACTCACCAACCATATTCATAGTAAAAGGTGATGAATACAGGGTTGTCATAACCCTGTTTTATCAAGTTTGAAAATGCGTAGTATACTAGTAATTATTTGCTTGAAATATCGTCGTTTTTGACAGAAAACTAACGGTAGCACTATTTTTTTCCTCTATATTGGCTTTTGACTACGCAGCTATTACTCAAACAATATGCAAAATAACCAAGCACCTACATCACCCTATATCTCATTGCAGACATTGGAAGTCTCTGTCAATGAGTTGACCATCCGGCAGACTCAAACCGGTGCGTTAAATAAGCTCCGAATTAAAGAAATGGAGTTGCTAAAAATCCTCTGCCAAAACTACCCAGAGGTCACCCTGCGCAAAGAGTTGGCCGATACCATTTGGGCTGGCACCTACGCTTCTGATTTCACCATCAACCAAACAGTCAATGGCCTACGATCCAAACTGTTTGATTTAGGCAAGGCGTATATCGTAACGGTCCCAAAGCGCGGTTATAAGCTGACTGTTGAGCCGGAATACCATGAAACTGAGCCATCAAGTTCAGTTGTCCATCAAGCGCCCGTTGAAGAGCAAAGTGCATCCTCTGACCCAATGCCTTCTCAACATCCTGGCTCCATGAGCCCTGCTCCCGAAGCGGCAAACTCTAATCTGGACAACACTATTGAAGGTACTGGAAAAACCCTTTCGCAGCTAAGCCAGAGCCCATCTAATACAGGCCAAAAAGTAGAAAATGACAGGAACTCGCTTTCCCATCTAAAGTCTGTTCGGTTCTACCTTTCTGCTTTGTGTGCCAGTTTAGTCATCGTTGCCATGCTGCATTGGTTCCTTCCCACCGATACCGCTTACAGTATGGGTGATACAACCGTATTGTTCATTCCTGATGATAGCGAAATTGAAGTCCTAGAACGCTTAGTAGAACAAAACAACTATCAGTACATCGACAAGGTAAAAGAAACGCTTTATGGCTGCGACGAGAATCTAGTATGTTCAAAAATAAAACAGTAATTATCCACTTCTTCATTACCATACTGATTTTTTCTGCCGCGTTAATTACAGCCAAAGAAAGGATCTTGCCGACCTTTAACCAGCATGAGGGGATGTGGTACACCACGGCTGAAAATGGCCTACGTTTTTATGTCGAACTCAATGGCAACCGGATGAATGTCTATGGGCAGGATAAGCAAGATCAGAAATTTGAGGTGAAATACCTCAGCCACTACCAGAAAGATGTGGATGATCGAATTGTGATCCGTCAAATTGATGCCAATGCAGACGACCCGACTTTGAAAGACAACCTTGATAAGAACACTAACGTTGTCAGTTCAGTGCGGTTGATTCCAGGTGAAAACCGCCTGCTAACCAGTTTCTATAATGGCTATGAACTAAAGTTATATCGACTCAAGCCCGTTCAATAACCTGAGTAACTATACAACGCTTAGAGTTGAGGCTGATAAGATTTCTGCTGAGTAACAACCTGTGTTACTCAGCAGCATCTACAACAAACTCAGAAAAACATTAATCGTCGCGGCGCTCTTCCCTTCTCTCTTCGCGACGCTCCTCTCTACGCTCTTCCTGGCGTTCCTCTTGTCGCTCTTCCTGACGGTCTTCACGTCTTTCCTCTCTTCGCTCCTCAACACGCTCTTCGTGCCAATCTTCCAAATCCGCCATTGCAATTGGCGAAAAGCTCAAAGAAGCCAACAGGCTACCCATAACAAACAGTGATTTTTTCATACGATTGTTCTCCAACCTACTTCGGATATTTCCCGGAATGATTTGTTGGAAAACAGTGTGCAGTTTTAGGAGGGACGAAACCAATTCAAAATTTATTTTTTATATCAACAAGATAACAAATAAAACATGAACTATAAAAAAGATAAGAAATAAAAAATAAGGAGGCTTAAGCCTCCT
>NZ_JACSOF010000249.1:0-5166 GCF_014349205.1 Photobacterium sp. BZF1 | reverse complement strand
CCAGCACCCAGCACCCAGCACCCAGCACCCAGCACCCAGCACCCAGCACCCAGCACCTTAAGCGATAGCGTATGCCGGTACGCCGCTGTGGAAGCGGAAGGTGTCGTCCGGGCTGCTAATAAGCTCGGCTTCGCGGGCACCGATGGCTTTTATGCGCGCACTGATATCCGCGCCGGCGATTTGCTCGGCTAGTTTGAGGTAGTCCTGATAGTGGCGTGCCTCAGAGCGCAGCAGGGAGATATAGAATTTCTTCAGCTCTTCATCAAGGTATGGGGCCAGTTTGGCAAAGCGCTCACAAGAGCGGGCTTCGATGTATGCACCGATGATCAGCTTGTCGATCAGGGTGCTAGGTTCATGGGTACGGACAATCTTCATCAGGCCTTTGGCATATCGGCCCGCGTTCAAACTAGAGTAGGGGATACCGCGGTTTTCCATGATTTCCAGTACTTGTTCGAAGTGGTGGAACTCTTCTTTGATCAGGCGGACCATCTTGTCGATAAGCTCTTCACCGTGGACAAAATCAGCCTTGGGTTTTAGCTCAGCGGCCAGGCCATTTTTCTTACCATGGAAACTGCGAGTGTCTCGCTCGTTACCATAGACGAACTCTTCATACGGTTTTGCCCATTCAAGCAGAGCTTTGCCACTCTCAGTATCAACGGCATATTTGCGGATCAGGAACATTGCGGTTTGGCTGGCTTTGAGCTCGCAGTTACAGTGATCGACAAGCAGTGCCGTGAGGTTTTCTGGCTTTTTGGCTTCGTTGATCCAGGCATCAGGCGTGTCGCATTGGAGGAACTGCTTGATTGGCTCAAGCAGGGAGTCAATCATCTGTTGGGTTGTATTCATGGGCTAGGTTTGTTGAGTCTTGTTGTAGATATTTGCCCAGTATACCAATGCTAGGGATCAAAGTGGTAATGGGTAGATAAAACAAAGGCCACCGCTTGGGTGACCTTAGGTTGGAACTTCGCAAGTGCTTAATGCACTACCATTTGCGCTTGGGCTGGAACAAGACGTCTAGTTCGTCCTGCTCTTTCTCAATCATCTGCTGGCGTTGCTGTTCGTTAGTCATGTTTTGGCTGCTGTCGATATCTTTTAGCATCTTCTGCAACTTCTCACGAGCCTGATTGGCATAGTCGTCGTTTTTGCTAGACAGTACATCAATACCCTTTTTCAGTAACTGCTTGGCAGTACCCAGTTGCCTTTTCACCCGAGCTTCATTGGCTCGCTTGACGACGTTTTCGATATTGATCCTAAGCTGGATACCTTCCAGGCGAGCATTCTCAGTGACAAATGCCTGGGTTGGCATCCGCCCTTTGCTGTGCTCACTTTTGATTACGTTTTTCAGGCGCTTTACAAGTTGAAGCATACCGAGGGCCTGTTTGTCCGTACTTGGCACCTTGAAACTAGCGACATCGGCCTGCGAGTAGTTTGCCTGCAGTTGGTTTATTTGTTCGGTAACATTGGAAACGCGCTGTGGCAGAGACTTATCCGTAGGATCGACTTCTTTCATCCCTTCCAGGGTGAACAGTACCCGTTTGTTCAGGCAGACGAGCAAATCTTTGCTGTATGGAAGGTGGTGGGCGTTACTGATCAATTCCTCGGTCGCATCAATAACGGCGATAAATTTTGCTAATTCCTGCTGTTTTGCGCTTTCTAGTTTCTGTCGGTACTGAATAATGATGTTGTAGCCAACAATCAAGATCAACAACAGGCTTACCAGGCCAATAATTAGTGGCATGCTCATGGGGTGGGGACCATCCGTGCTTACTCAAGCCCTATAAGATACACCATATCGATAATTGGTCATAGCCGCGAGATCGTTTTCTGATTGATCAACGTCGCGAATGCGTTGATTTTATGGCGTAAAATTGCTTCTAACGATAAGAATACGTGTCATTTTGTGGTCATTGTCTATTAACTTGCGAAAATTAGACACCCAAGGCTGGGAAACTAGGTCTATAAGTTATATAACATTATGTTATATAGATAATGATAAAGGACTATCATTAGGCGGGACCATGAAACTACAACAATTAAGATATATCGTTGAGGTTGTAAACCATAACCTGAATGTCTCTGCGACTGCAGAGAGTTTGTATACATCCCAGCCGGGTATCAGCAAACAAGTCAGGTTGCTGGAAGATGAACTTGGCGTACAGATTTTCGAGCGTAGCGGTAAGCACTTGACTCAAGTGACTCCGGCTGGCGAGTCAATTGTTAAAATCGCAAGGGACATCTTATCCCGTGTGGAGAGTATTAAATCGGTTGCAGGGGAGCACACCCACCCAGAAATGGGCACGCTCAATATTGCAACCACCCATACCCAGGCCCGTTATGCGCTTCCGCCGGTGATCCAAGGCTTTACGGCCCGTTACCCCAAGGTAACCCTTCACATGCACCAAGGGACGCCCAACCAGCTTGCAGATGCCGTGTCCAAAGGAACGACGGACTTTGCTATTGCCACCGAAGCACTGCATTTGTACCAGGATATGATCATGCTGCCTTGTTACCATTGGAATCGCTCGATCGTGGTCAAGGCGGATCATCCGCTTGCCCAGAAGTCAGAGATTACAATCCATGACTTGGCCGCTTACCCACTGGTCACTTATGTCTTTGGCTTTACGGGACGTTCCGAGCTGGATAGTGCCTTTAATCGTTCAGGTTTGACACCGAGAATTGTCTTTACCGCAACCGATGCCGATGTGATCAAAACCTATGTCCGCCTGGGGATTGGTGTTGGGGTTATTGCCAGTATGGCCATGGACCCAGCTACTGACAGCGATTTGGTGGCGATTGATGCCAGCCATATTTTCGACGCCAGCACGACCAAAATTGGCTTTAAGAAAGGTACATTCCTGCGTAGCTACATGTATGACTTTATTAAGCGCTTCGCCCCACACTTAACCCGGGAAGTGGTTGACCAGGCTGTGACGCTGAAAACCAACGCTGAAATCGAGGCAATGTTTGCCAATATGCCGCTACCGGTGAAGTAACGCTAACGCAGGTTGCCGCTCGGCAGCCTGTGAATCTTTCTTATCGTGACATAGTCTCTTTCTGCCTATTTGGTGTTTTTGCGTTTACAATATCCGGGTTTTGCAGATAAACCCAAGAGTAGACCATGCACGCTCCACGCTTTTCCCAACTTGATCGCTTACTGACCGATACCCGTGAGTTCTGGCAGTTTATGCCGTTTTCTAGCTCGCCATCACAATGGGAGCAGAGTCATCCTGGGCTCACAGCATGGTTGCTGGGTTTGGATGAGCAGCAACTGGCCCATTTCAAAGAAAAGCCCGGTTTATTGGCCGGGGCGGTTAAAGATTGGATCCCTCAAGCGGTGACTTTACAACAACTTGCCGGCCTTGAAGCGCTGCCGCATGAAGAGCGCATTCCCCCGCGTGGGCTTGATGCGGGGATCCCAGGTAGGAAGTGGCAGCAACTGCAAGCTTTTAACGGTGTACTGCCGGCATTACAACTGCCTTGGCTGGAGTGGTGTGCAGGAAAAGGCTTTCTTGGCCGGGTACTGGCGGCGACCCATAAGACACCCGTAACCAGTTTGGAGTGGCAGCAGGCACTGTGTGAAAGTGGAGAAACTGCAGCCCGTAAGCTGTCTTTGCCAATGACCTTTGTCCACGGTGATGCTTTCTCTGCCGAAAGCGGTAAGTTTATTTTGTCCCAGCAGCATGCCGTCGCTCTGCATGCTTGTGGCGATTTGCATGTCTCTTTGCTGCAGCGAGTGGCTGACCGAAAAGGGCGAGCGGTGAGTGTTTCACCGTGCTGTTACCATTTGATCCGTGACAAAGCGTACCAACCGATGTCGGCACTGGCGAAACAAAGTGAGCTATCCCTGAGCAAACATGATTTGAGGCTGCCACTGCAAGAAACAGTGACCGCAGGAAACCGGGTGCGAAACCTGCGTTTTGTCGAAGTGAGCTTCCGGTTAGGTTTCGATAGCCTGCAGCGCGACGTGAGTGGGAAAGATAGTTATATGCCGGTGCCCAATGTCCAGAAGGCATTGTTCAACGATGGTTTTGCCGCTTTCTGCCGCTGGGCTGCTGAGCAAAAGGGGGTGGTACTCCCTGAGAATATTGATTTTGCCTACTGGCAGCAGGTTGGTGAGCAGCGGTTTGATTGGGTCGAGCGCTTGGAGCTGCTGCGCCAACTATTCCGCCGGCCACTGGAGATGTGGCTGGTGTACGACCGAGCATGTTTTATGGAAGAAGCCGGCTACGAAGTGACCGTCGGGACATTCTGTGACAAGCCTATTACCCCTCGGAATATTATGATTCATGCGGAGTTAAAGGACTAAATGGAAATTAGTACCTTAGTTTATTGTGCTATTGCCTTAGCTGCAGGGTGTTTTGTGCAGAGTACCGTGGGATTCGGTATGGCGATTGTTGCTGCGCCCGTTGTGTTTTTTTTTGAGCCCCGCTTTGTACCCGGGACCATTACCCTTGTTGGCTTGGTTCTGGCATTAATTAATATGTGGCAGTACCGATCACAGATATCGTTCCGTGGTTTGGGGGCGGCATTTATTGGTCGGGTTCCCGGTACGATTGCTGCCGGCGGGCTGTTGTTATATATCACAGCGGAGTCCCTTGCGTTGGTTCTAGGGGCCGGTGTGCTGTTGGCCGTGGTGATCAGCCTATTGAAGGTGAGGATCAAGCCAACGCCAAAAGCGTTGTTCTGGGCAGGCTTTGCGTCAGGTTTGATGGGAACGTCAACCTCTATTGGTGGCCCGCCGATGGCTTTGGTGTTGCAGCATGCCGAAGCCAGTAAGCTCAGGGCTAACCTTGCCGGCTATTTCGCATTCAGTTGTATTCTGTCTTTGGTTGCCCTATCGGCAACAGGCCATTTTAGCTGGTGGCATTTTAAATACGGCATGATGGTTATGCCTGCGCCGATCCTCGCCAGTTTGTTTGCTTACCGGATTCAGCATTTAATCAAGGCCGAGTGGTTGCGTTACGCACTGCTGGTACTGTGTTCTGTGTCTGGTGTTATTGCGATTTGGCAGGGGATGGCACCAAAATTTGTCTAAAAATCGATTTGCGTAAAAAGGCCAGTCACTGACTTAATGCCGATCGTTTAAGGCACTTGAACGATCCTAATATTGCGTAATAATCCCTACCAGCTTTTGTTGGTAGGGATTTTTTATATGTTGGTTAATGA
>NZ_JACSOF010000248.1:0-5245 GCF_014349205.1 Photobacterium sp. BZF1 | reverse complement strand
CTAGCAGTGGCAGCAGCGGCAGCATCATCGTCTGTACATGCATTGGAAGTTTATAACGATGGCACTAACACTTTCTCTGTTGGTGGCCGTTTGGCAGCAAGTGCTCGTTTCTCTGATGGTGACTCTGAACTTCGTAACCAGTCTTCTCGTATCAACTTCGGCTATACCCATGCCCTAGAAAGTGGCTGGGATATTGGTACCCGTGCAGAGTGGGCATACGATGCACTAGCAAACAGCGGCGAAGGTAGCCATGTTTCAAACCGTTTGGGTTACATCACTGCTGACAACGAAGACTTCGGTAACTTCACTCTTGGTAAAGCCTGGTCTGTTCATTACGACGTAACCGGCAAAACAGATATCTTCTGGGTATACGGTGGTGACACAGCTGGTAACTATGACGGTATTTCTGGCGACGGTGGTGTACATGGTACAGGCCGTGCGGATGACGTAATCCAGTACCGCAACAACTTCTACGGCGTTCAGGTTGGCCTACAGTACCAATTCCAGGATTCAAACCTTTCACGAGATGAGCAAGGTAACATTACTGGCGGCTACGACCGCGACTACGGCTACCAGGCAATGCTAGGTTATGACTTCGATACCGGTATGGGTATCGTGGGTGTTAGCGGTGTGTACGGCGAGACTAAGTTCGACGACCGCGCAGACGCGAAAGTTGCGAACGGTGTGATTACTTATGAAAATGAATCGCTATACCTAGCTGCTAACTACGGCCAGTTCCGTAACCACCAAACAGCGACGGGTGATGTATTCGGTGACGCTAAAACATCTGGCGGTACCAACAATACAATCAAAGAAGCAACAGGCCTAGAACTTGCTGCAACTTATGATATCAACCAATTCCAACTTCTAGCCGGCTATAACCAGCTTGAAGATGACAACACATCCGCTAAGCATGCTTACACAACGCTAGGCGTCGCTTACTTCACAGGCCCAGTCATTCTTGCGGCTGAATACCAAATTGATGCAAGCAGTAAAAATGCATTCGGCTCAGATGCAGGCCTAGATGACGAACTTGCTTTGCTAGTACGTTACAACTTCTAACAGCTAACTTCTGTTTCGCTAAATTGTGTTCATTGTCGTCGAAGAGACTTGACGAATTTTTATTTCGGGCACCAGGACGGTGCCCCTTTTTATTTCACACCTAGCACTTGTTATTTCACATCCCCGCCTTCACTTTACATCGAAACTAAAATAGGTCTCAGGATATGGCTCTTCCGCTAAGGTAAAATGCCACCACTCTTCTTTAAGCGGTTTAAAGCCATGTTTTAACATGATGGCCTGTAATAGCATTCTGTTAGCCCTTTGCTGTGCCGAACTTTTCGGGGAGTTGGGCCACGATGCCTTACCAAAATAATCCCAGCTTGTTCCCATATCCAAATCTTCACCACTAGCAATATCAATCAAGGTAAGATCCACCGTACTCCCTCTCGAATGGCCAGATTTAGCCGCAATATAGCCATCCCGGAATAAGTGCTTTTTTTCGACTGTCGGGTAATATTTTTCTTTCATACGGGTATCGGACAAATCCACAGCCCAACGAACAAAATGATCCACCGCAGGCTGTGGACGATAAGCGTCGAACACTTTCAAGCCTAATCCAAATGCCTTTAAGTCTTTCTGGACTTCCGCTAATGCCGACGCTGTCTGCTCTGTACTGATCGCTTTCGCAGCTCTATAGCCGCTTATTCGTTCGCCAACGAAGTTATCACTGGTGAAATAGCGAATATCGACAACTATCGTCGAGTCGACGTGCTGGATATCAACAAAGCCATCAGGCAGTGACTCAGCGTTAGAAAAGGTGCTCATTAGAAAACCGAGCACGAGGGATGAGATAAAAACTAAGCAGGCACTCTTTGACATATTCACTCCTCCTTGGGTATCGATAAAACTGTAGTGCAATTCACCTAAGCGAAAAGCAGCACCCTGAAATTTTAGAGCAGTACATAATTTTGATGAAAACATGTCATTTATTACATTCAGTATTCAGCTATAAGTTGGCTTTAAAATCAACATGCTAGCGATACTTTGCAATGGCTGATTTTTACAGCTGTCGAGCGTTTTGATCACATTTCACCAATCCCGTTTACAACCAATCTATCTATAAAAATGGCCCGTATTATCGATTGGTTACAAAGGCGGATAATCGTCTTGTCAAGACTTGAAGATCTTGCGGGTTAGTGGTTTGATCTGCGCCTTGCTGGTTTTCACCCACCATGCTCAACTGGGTGAGTAAGCTTAAAATAAGGCTGGGTAGCTTTACTTTTTTGCTGGCAGCAACACAACATGATAACAGTAAGGTGCATTCATAATGGCGAAATCCCCAACCGCTCCGGAAGTCTCTCAAGCCGTCGATATCGAGTACCAATCCACATCAATGGAAATTTGGGACAGCAAGTATCGTCTGAAATCAAAGCATGGAGACGCTATTGATGTCACGCTTGACGACACTTTCAAACGCGTTGCCCGCGCATTGGCAGATCTAGAAAACGATGACACGAAAGATCATTGGTACAACGAGTTCCTTTGGGCACTTCGTAACGGGGCAATTCCTGCGGGACGTATCACCTCAAATGCAGGTGCATTCGAACACAAGCCCGCAACATCAACCATTAACTGTACCGTGTCTGGCACCATTGAAGATTCAATGGATGATATCCTGGGCAAAGTCCATGAAGCAGGCCTCACCCTGAAGGCAGGCTGTGGTATCGGCTATGACTTCTCAACCCTACGTCCACGCGGTGCTTTCGTGTCTGGCGCAGGCGCATACACATCTGGCCCACTTTCTTTCATGGATATCTATGACAAGATGTGTTTTACCGTCTCTTCTGCCGGTGGTCGTCGCGGAGCACAAATGGGCACCATGGATATCCGCCACCCGGATATCATCGATTTCATTCGCGCCAAGCGTGAAGATGGTCGCCTTCGCCAATTCAACCTGTCGCTGCTAATCAACGAAGACTTCATCGAAGCAGTTAAAAACGACGGTTCTTGGCAGCTTATTTTCCCAATCACGGCGAAAGAAGCCAAACAGGACAAGCTGGACCTAGATAACGACGACAGCATTGTCTGGGCTGACTGGCCGACCAAAACAAATCTGGTTGAAGATGCAGAGGGCCGTGTTGCGTGTAAAGTGTACCGTACCCTTCCTGCTCGTAACCTGTGGAATGTCATCATGACATCCACCTACGACTACGCCGAGCCGGGCTTTATCCTGATCGATAAAGTCAACCAGATGAACAACAACTGGTTCTGTGAAGAGATCCGCGCGACCAACCCATGTGGTGAGCAACCACTACCACCTTACGGTGCTTGCTTGCTGGGCTCAGTTAACCTGACTAAGTTTGTCCGTGAGCCATTTACTGACAATGCCCACTTCGACTGGGATGCCTACCGCAAGGTTGTGGCTATCTTTACCCGTATGCTGGATAACGTAGTAGAAATCAACCAGCTTCCGCTTGAGAAGCAACGCCACGAAATCACCAGCAAGCGACGTCACGGTATGGGCTTCTTGGGCCTAGGCTCAACCACCACTATGCTCAAGCACAAATACGGCAGTGCAGCCTCTGTTGCCTTTACCGAGCAAGTTGCTCAGGAAATGGCGATTACTGGTTGGAAAGAAGGCCTCAAGCTAGCCAAAGAAAAAGGCGTAGCACCTGTGATGGACCAAGAGTTCGAAATCACAGCCAAGATGCTTCGCCTTCGCCCTGAAATGGCAAAAGACGGCATTCAAGTCGGTGACAAGGTGAAAGGTAAAGTCCTTCACGCCAAATACAGCCGCTACATGCAACAGGTTAGCGAGATTGAACCTAAGTTGGTTGACGATCTTGCGAAACACGGTTGCCGCTTTACGCACCACAGCTCAATTGCACCAACAGGAACCATTTCCCTGTCTTTGGCTAACAACGCTAGTAACGGTATTGAACCAAGCTTTGCGCACCACTACACCCGCAACGTTATCGTCCCGGGTAAAAAGTCAAAAGAGAGTGTGGATGTTTACAGCTTCGAATTGCTAGCCTACCGCAAGCTGGTTAACAAAAAGGCGATGCCTTACACCACCGATGAAGAGTGCCAGCTACCGGAATACTTCATTACTGCCGATGACATTACACCGAGCCAGCACGTAGAAGTACAGGCAGCAGCCCAGCGCTGGATTGATTCGTCTATCTCGAAAACAGCCAACGTACCAACTGACTTCCCGTTCGAGGACTTCAAAGACATCTATATGGATGCCTACGACAAGGGCTTGAAAGGTTGTACGACTTTCCGTTTCAACCCAGAAGTGTTCCAAGGCGTATTGGTGAAAGAGAAAGATCTTGAAAACACCACCTATGTCTTCACCCTTGAAGATGGCTCAACGTTTGAAGCCAAAGGTAACGAAGAAATCGAGTATGATGGCGAAACACACACCGCCGCAAACCTTTATGATGCCTTGAAAGAAGGCTACTACGGTAAATTTTAAGGTATAGGTTAGAAAGACATGACAAAGAAAATCGACGGTAAGATTGTTGCCTTCAAAGTAAAGAGCCAAGAGCAAGAAGCACCGCAGGCAGCACCTGCACCCGCTGTTCCTGAATATGAAGTGCAGCACATGCATGAAGACATGCAGCGCCCAGAGAAACTGCTTGGGACGACCTACAAACTAAAGACACCTGAGCATATCTCGGAGCACTCGCTGTTCATCACGATAAATGATGTTGTGCTGAACGAAGGTACCGAGCATGAAGTGCGCCGTCCGTTTGAAGTCTTCATCAACTCCAAGAGCCTTGAGCACTTCCAGTGGATTGTTGCCCTAACCCGCATCATGTCTGCGGTATTCCGCAAAGGTGGCGACTGCACCTTCCTGGTTGAAGAGTTGCGCTCTGTCTTTGACCCTCGTGGTGGTTACTGGAACAAAGGTAAGTATGTCCCTTCCCTCATTGCAGAGATCGGTAACGTAATCGAGCAACACCTGACTGAAATCGGTATGCTGGGTAAGCCAGAAGTTGATGAGCACCAGCAGGCGTTCCTTGACGCCAAAAAAGCGGAGCTTGAAGGTAAAAAAGAAGAAGTTGAGGAAGAATCTAGCAGCTTCCCACCTAGCGCGACACTTTGCTACAAGTGCCATAACAAGTCGGTGATCGTCAAAGACGGTTGCCAGACCTGTTTGAACTGTGGTGATTCTAAGTGCGGTTAAACGCCACTTTACACTAATGCTGAGAGCCGCCAACTGGCGGCTTTTTTATTC
>NZ_JACSOF010000247.1:0-5263 GCF_014349205.1 Photobacterium sp. BZF1 | reverse complement strand
CCCCACGCCCCACGCCTCAACCAACCACACTCATCAGCTTGAACACCGGCATATACATGGCGATCAGCAGTCCGCCGATGAGCGTGCCGAGGAACATGATAATCAAGGGTTCGATGATTTTGCCGAGGTTATCGACGGTATTGTCGACATCATCCTCATAAGTAATGGCCACTTTATTGAGCATATCGTCAATCGAACCGGACTCCTCGCCAATCATCACCATTTGCAGCATGAGTTCGGGGAAGACTTCACTATGGCGCAGGGCCAAGTGTAGCGGCATACCGGCCGCTGTATCATTGTGGGCGCCTTCGATTGCCTGTTCGATAAAGCGGTTACCACTTGTTCTCCCTGCGGCTTCCAACCCGGTCAGAAGTGGGATCCCCGAAGAGAACGTCGTGGCAAGGGTGCGGGCAAAGCGGGCGATGGCCGCTTTGCGCAAGACTGGCCCCATGATGGGTAGGGCCAGTAGCATACGATGGACGCGCAGTTTGTGTTGGTCTGACTTACGGTAGGCGGTTATGGCAATAATGCCTGACAGCGACAAGCTGAGTGCGAGGTAGAGGCCATGGCTGAGCATAAGATCAGAGATGTCGATAATACGCTGGGTAAACCATGGCAAATCGGCACCGAAGCTGTTGAAGATACTGGCAAATTGTGGGATCACGAAAATCAGCATCATCACAGTGACGATAATCGCCGTCAGGGTCACCATGGTCGGGTAGATCATCGCCTTGATGACCTTCTTGCGCATGGCTTCGCTTTTTTCCCTGTAGGTAGCAAGGCGGTTGAAGGCCTGGGCCAAATGGCCGGTTTGCTCGCCAGTGGCAACCAGATCGCAATAGAAATCATCGAACAGGGGTGAGCTGGTAAGCATGGCCCGGGAGAGGCTTAAGCCAGCCTCAACTTGGTTGCTTATCATAGCAAGGGTCGCGCGCCCTTCGGCTTTGTGGTGGCTGGTGGCAATCAGCTTGAGTGCTTGCACCACAGGGACACCGGAGTTCACCATAGTGGCAAGCTGCCGGGTAATGGCGGTGATGTCAGTGGCCTTGAGTTGGTTTTTGCGTTTGCTTAGCGTCGAAGGGTTGTGGCGCTTGAGCTTCCGGATCTGGATTTGTTGCTCGTTGAGCTTGGCACGGATCTCCTGCTCCTGAAACCCTAGCATCACGCCGGATAAGCGTTTGCCGGTCGGGTTGATCCCACGCCAGCGGTAGTAACGTATTTTTCTGTCCTTGGCCATGGGAAGGTCCTTATGCTGCTAGAAAACGGTTTGGTTAAGTGGTTACAGGGAAGAGTGTTCAAGCAAAATGCAAGACACGTTGTAGCTCGGCGAGGCTGGTGGTGCCTTGGCAGAGCTTTTCAATTCCGGCTTGCTTGAGGGTGAGCATTCCGTTCTGGCGGGCGATATCTTCCAATTCCAAGGTGCTAGCACCTTGCATCAATGCCTGTGATAGCGGGCGGGAGAAGGGCATCACTTCATAAATGCCGACCCGTCCGAGATAGCCTTTGTTGCAGTCATCACAGCCCGTCGAGCTGGCTTTGAACAATTCGATATCTGCCGGGATCTCCAGTTTGGCCCTAAGCAAAGGGTCGAGGTCGTCAGGCTCTTTGCAGTGGTGGCAAAGCCGTCTGGCAAGGCGTTGGGCAATGATCAGGCTGAGCGATGACGCCAAATTGAAATCTTCTATTCCCATATTTGTCAGGCGGGTGATGGTTTCTGCTGCCGAGTTGGTATGCAGGGTTGATAGGACCAAATGCCCAGTTTGTGCCGCCTTTACCGCAATACCCCCGGTTTCGAGATCGCGGATTTCACCCACCATCACCACATCTGGGTCCTGACGCAGAAAAGCCCTTAGTGCCTCGGCGAAACCAAGCCCGGAAGTTGGGTTGATCTGGACCTGATTGATCCCCGGCAGGTTGATCTCAATCGGATCTTCGGCGGTGGAAATATTGCGCGCTTCGGTATTGAGGATCTTCAGCCCCGAATAGAGCGAGACGGTTTTGCCGCTCCCTGTCGGCCCGGTCATCAGGATCATGCCCTGCGGTTGACTGAGGGCATTAAGGTAAGCTTGCTTCTGGCCCTCGTTGTAACCGAGGTGATCGATATCCAGCTTGCTGCTACTGCCATCGAGGATCCGCAATACGATTTTCTCGCCCCACAAGGTGGGCAGGGTCGATACCCGCAAGTCCACCGAAACGGTATCGGACAGCTTGAGCTTGATCCGGCCATCCTGCGGGATCCGCCGCTCGGCAATATTGAGCCGTGACATCACCTTTAGCCGGGTTGATAAGCGGCGGGAGAGGTTTGCTGGTGGCGTCGCATACTGGTGTAAAATGCCGTCGCAGCGAAAGCGGATCCGGTAGTGTTTTTCATACGGCTCGAAATGGATATCCGAGGCGTGTTTGCGCAGGGCATCAAGTAAGGTTTGGTTGATATAGCGTGTCACCGGCGCGGTGTCGCTACTGAGATCCGTCGCTTCATCAACCAATTCGCCATCGCTAAGCTCAACAAGTTCAGTCAGCTCGCTCTCGCTGATCCCTCTTTGTGGTGCGTGCTGTTCTGCCCCTTTTAGTTCGCTCCCGTAGACCCTGCGGATAGCGGCCTCGAGTTGTTTGTACTCAAGCAGCATCGGCTCGACATGCTTGCCGGTAGCAAAACGAAACTCATCGAGGGCATCAAGCAGGGTTGGGTCGCACAGGCCAATATGCAGGGCGGTGTCGGTGACACTTAGCGGCAACATCCGATGGCGCAGGATTAAGTCACGCAGGTTGAGCGACTTGCAGCACCCGGCATAGTCATACTGGTGGGTATCGACCAGCGCGACCGAAAAAATGTTTTCCAGCTGCCGCGCCAAATCAAGGCTGGTCATAACCCCCAGCCCGATTAACGCTGCAGGTACAGACTGGTTTTCAGCCTGTACCCGGTCAACCACCTGTTGCAACTGCACCGGGTTGATCAGCTCAGCCTGATGCAGGATAGAAGCGAGGTTGGTGTGCATTAGCTGTTAGGACAGTAGTCGTCGGAGCCTAAATTACACGTTATTTTCCAAATAACACCATTTGCATCTAGTGTAGGGGTTAGTGTTAATGTACCGCTCTTATCTAAACCACCTTTACCTGCAGTACCATCAACAGTTGCAACGATCGCGCCTTCTGCTGCAGATACATTTTTTGTCACAGATGATGAAATAGCGAACTTATCATTTGTGCTTTTATCGAATGTTTGGGTTCCAGGAACGCCATTACCAGGTGTTACTGATTGACAGTCATCAGAGCCACTTAGTAAACAAATCCCTACTGCTGTTTTCATTGCAGAAGAAGCACTTAACATTTCTGCTGCGTGGGTTTTATTTGTGTAATTGTGATAAGCAGGTACAGCAAACGCACTCAAAATCCCAATAATTGCCACCACTATCATCAATTCAATCAGCGTAAAGCCTTGTTGTTTCTTCATTTCCTTGTCCTTGTAAAATCGCCATGAATGTAAAGTAGGGCCAGCATACCTATGATATGCAAAGGGTTTTATTGGTGGCGAAAGGTTGCTGGAAATGGCTCGGAAAAAACGCGGGGGTGTTACATTTTTTGCGTCAAAATTGCGGCGGGGGGAGGGTGAAGCGATCCTATGGTCCTAAGGTACTGTGGCCCTATGGGTTAAAGAGCGCCCCTTTGGGGGCTATGGTTTTAAGGGCGGTGCTATGGAAAAAAGAGGTGTTACGGCCCAGTGTGGAATAGTGGAAGTACTGTTTAATCTTTGAATTATAGTTTGACAGTATGCGTAGCTCGAAGAGCCTTCCCTCAGAACCTCAGAACCTCAGAACCTCAGAACCTCAGAACCTCAGAACCTCAGAACCTCAGAACCTCAGAACCTCAGAACCTCAGAACCTCAGAACCTCAGGACCTCAGGACCTCAGGACCTCAGGACCACAGAACCATAGCCCCGCCCTTAAAACAAACAAGCTCCCGAAGGAGCTTGTGAAAAGAAAGGGGGGCGGGCGGTTTATTTAAACCGCATCGACAAATCCATCGCCTTGAGATGCTTGGTCAGTGCGCCGACCGAGATGTAATCGACACCGGTTTGGGCAAACTCGCGGATGGTTTCCAGCGTTACGTTGCCGGAGTTCTCCAATGCAGCGCGGCCTGCGTTGATTTTCACGGCTTCGCGCATCATGTCGGTGGTGAAGTTATCGAGCATGATGATGTCGGCACCGGCACCGATAGCCTGCTGTAGCTCTTCCAGCGACTCGGTTTCAACTTCTACCGGCTTGCCAGGGTTGAGTTGCTTGGCAGTGCTGATGGCCTGCTCGATACCGCCGCAGGCGATAATGTGGTTTTCCTTGATTAGGTAGGCGTCGAAAACACCGATACGGTGGTTGTAGCCGCCGCCGCAGGTCACGGCGTACTTCAGTGCGCTGCGAAGGCCCGGAATCGTCTTGCGGGTATCTAGCAAGCGGCAGTCGGTGCCTTCCAATTGCTCGGCATATTCGGCAACCGTGGTGGCACAGCCAGACAGGGTCTGGATGAAGTTCATCGCGTTGCGCTCGCCGGTCAGCAAGATACGTGACGGGCCGCGCAGGGTGCACAGGGTCTGGTTCGGCTCAACCTTGTCGCCGTCTTCAACATGCCATTCAATGCTGACTTCACCGCCCAGTTGGCGGAACACTTCCTCGGCCCACATCTGGCCGCAGAAAATACCGTGCTCGCGGGTAATGATGGTTGCTACCCCTTGGCTGTCGGCCGGGATCAGGCCCGCCGTCACATCGCGGCTGGCATCAATCTCGCCACCGAGGTCTTCACGCAGGGTGTCGGCAACGGCACGGGTAATTTCGAGGGGAAGCTGCTGTTTAAGGTAATTCAAGCGCGATTCGCTGTCGTGCTTCTTTTCCATTTGAGTCATGACAAATCCGTAGCAAGGTTAGCTGCTGAAGAGGGGCGGGGAGTGCCCTTGTGTTTTCTGGCGCTGATGATACCGCGATGAGCGGCGAGATGCGAGTGTGGTTCGGGGAGAAGGGCGGCTTCAGGCTCTATAGTTAAGTGGTGTAATACAGCGGCTATGCAAAACAGGTTCTATGGAACTATGGCCCTAAGGTTCTATGGAAAGAGCGACTTTCTAAGCAAAGTCTTTCTTTTACATCACCTTTAACTGGACAATCTCACACAGACCTTCGATCCTGCTTACAGGACCACAGGACCACAGGACCACAGGACCACAGGACCACAGGACCACAGGACCACAGGACCACAGGACCACAGGACCACAGGACCACAG
>NZ_JACSOF010000246.1:0-5333 GCF_014349205.1 Photobacterium sp. BZF1 | reverse complement strand
CTAAAAGTCAGGCCATTGGAGCGGGGTGAAGGGTTTAAATTTATCAACAAAGTGGTGGGCGGTGCTATTCCGACATCCTTGATCCCGGCAGTAGAAAAAGGGATCCGACAGGCGGTTGAGGAAGGAGCCATATCCGGTAACCCAATCCATGATGTAGAAGTCACTGTGTATGACGGTAAATACCATTCTGTTGATTCAAAGGAAATCGCGTTTGTGATTGCCGGCAAAAAAGCTTTCCTCGACGCAGTAAACAATGCTAACCCCATCGTACTCGAGCCTATCGTTGAACTAGACCTTCAAATCCCTACGGATTCTGTCGGTGATGTTAGTGGTGATTTGGCTGCGAACCGTGGTGTCATTTTAGGTACCCAATCTGAAGAGAACAATTTCACTTCACTAAAAGCGCGGATCCCGCAAAACGAGCTGCTCGATTACTCCCAGAGGTTAAGGGCAATGACTGGTGGTGAAGGGACATTTAGTATGGCTCTTAGCCATTATGAGCCTGCACCAAATACCGTTCAGAAAAAGGTGTGTAGTGCTGCTGAAGCAGCGTGCTAGCGATACCTTGTAGAAATAACAATAAATAGGCTCCTGAGATAGGAGCCTATTTATTGAGCACGTTGAAACGGTTTGATATGTTCAGTAAGGAACTCGTTGATAGGTTAAGGAAAATGGAAACCAAAAGGCTAATACTGATGCCACCATCTTTGGATAGGGCAGCAATGATGCTTGAGGCAATTATCGAAAGCCAAGAAGAACTTGGTGTGTTCCTGCCTTGGGTGCCCTATGCCTTAACTGAAGAGGCATCCATTGAGAATACCAAGCAAGCGATAGCCAATTTCGAAGCTTTTGAAGGGGAGCTTCGATATTCCCTTATAGAAAAGAAGACAGGTCGGTTTATAGGTGTTATTGGGCTTCTAGTTAGGGACATTGCTGTCCCTTATTTTGAGATAGGATACTGGCTGAGAACGTCAGCTTATGGCTGTGGTTACATGACAGAGGCTGTGGATTGTTTGGCTGAATATGCATTCCAAGAATTAAGAGCCAACCGTATTGAAATCACTGCGGCGGAGCAGAATTATCCAAGCCGCGCTGTTGCCGAGCGTTGTGGCTTTGAGTTTGAATGCTTGAAGAAAAATGAAAGGCGGTTACCCTCAGGAGAGCTTGGCCATACTGTGGTGTATAGCAAAACCACTGCCTAAATCGTAAAGAGTGATTGCTGAATTACCTTGGCACTGGTGATATCCCTCACTAACAAGATCGTTATGCTTTAGATCTTCCACAATAGTATCTTGCTGGACGAAAGCTCTATGTTAGATTATTGATTAGTTTAAAAATCTATCATGGAGTTTTGATGAATCAGAATACTGCACCGCTCAATGCGATTCGCTATGTTAGCGAATATGCAAAGAACTTAAATACTAACGAATTGCAGGCTCTTGGGCATATCTTAGATATGTCGAACATCGACGAGCAGTTGGTGACGCAGTTTTTTGACCAAATTCAACAGAAAGCGCAGATCGCTGCACACTTCCACCCAGATAGAGTGACTGCCAATGGGCTAACGGTTGTTGAATCAATGCAACACTCAGGCCGTTACCTCAACCAGTTCGAATCGTTTGTATCTAACGGTAAGCTTGATCCACACCAAGAAGGGGAGCGTGCCCAGTGGGAAAACCACCTTTTTGGTGATGTATTCACAAATGAACCTTTAAACCAACGCCCCAAGTATGGAGCGCTGGATATCGCAAAGCATATGGATGGTCCGTGCCCGAGGTTTGGTTCATGTTATTTCGTATTTAAACCTGAACTGAGCCAACGTGCGACTTTCTGTTTTGGTGATTCTTTCCAAACCCCGCAAACTAGGGGAACTTTAGAGAGCTTTAAGCCCATTTTCGCTGCAGCATTATTGGAGTGTTTTGAGAGGGATACAGTACTGGGTATACACAATATCCGCCCAAAGCCGTTCGTCGAAAGATATCTAAAGGGTGATTTAGCTACCTTTGGTAAAGATCTTGTTGCCCGATTAACTCAGCAAAAAGCAAGGAACCTCGATCATTATATCGAAGCGCAAGTGCACGGTGATATCAGTTTAACCAATGATATTGAAAGCCTTATAGCTGATTCATCATTTAAGGATACTGAAATTGGCAATGCGCTTGAGCAGTTAGCGCAAACATATGATATTGAATTAGCGTGGCGTCCAGCATATCGATTGGCGGTTGAAAGTGTTCCCGATGACTTTCGTGGACCCGATATGGTCCACCTCGCAAAGCAAGTTGCAATTGACGGCGATGTGACAGCTTTGGCTATCGGTCAGGCAGCCCAGCGTGTTGTCGATAACCATGCTGGCTTATCGCCTGTTAAAGTCCAAGCCGAACTTCAGCAACTAAAACTGTTATGGCATGTTTTGGTTAAGTTTGGGTGATTTTCAGGAGAGCCGCAGGAAGATAACTTATCACTGCGGCCCCAGCGCTTAAAAAAAGTTAGGCTGCGAGTTCTTGTCCGTTAGCAACTGAAATCTCACGCTTTATACAAGCGAAGAAGGCATTACCCGATGTACTTTTTAGCGGGACAATTTTTTCGTAGTCATGCTCGAACATATATACCTCGAAAAACGGCTCAAGCAGATGGCGCATTTGATCAAAGCTTACCGCAACCATAGGGTGTTCATCTTTCCACTTTAGGATCTCGCCACTACTTTGCTTTTCGATACTTAATCTGAGTTTTTGCTGTTCACCGCTGCCTGGGTAGTGCCACCCAGAAGCAAAGATAAAGCTGTCGCCGTCATGCTCAGCACGATGGCTTACAAATGAACTGTTATCGATCATGTCCTTTTCTACCACGTTAAAGCAGAACATCCCGCCATCTCGCAGCGCAGCGTGAGCACTTGCAATACATGCCTTTAGCTTCTCTATGTCACTCGAATAGTGGATAGAGTAGAGAAAACAGGTGATCAAATCGACTTGGCTCTCAACGGCAAAGCGAGTCATATCCTGCTGTATAAAGCTTGCTTCGGGACAGCGAATTTTAGCCTGATCCAGCATAGGTTGGTTGAGGTCTAACCCTAGGCTCTGGTAACCATTATCAACCAAGTGCCTGATATGAGGACCTGTCCCACACGCCAAATCAAGGTGACGTTTTCCTTCATTGCCGAATAGCTGATGTAATCTGCGCACGTACGTACTCTGTGCTTTGTAGTCAATATCAGCACACATCAAGTCATAATAGCCTGATAAGTCGGTGTATAACGCATTGGAGGACGGTGTAGTCACTAGTGTAAACCTGCAAACAAAAGGTTGCGCAGGATACAGCCTGTAACACAGTGAGAAAAACAAAAAACATTGCTCGTTTCGATTTGTATTATTCATGGTAAAGCTCAATGAGCCATAAGTAATTAAGGGACTGTTGAAGCCTTTATTATGCGTGTGCGTGAGTATGTGGTTAATGTTCGGTCTAGAAAAGATGTGGAAAAAATTTAGGTTCTATATTATTGATAATACGATAATTAAAAAATGAGTGCTGAAATTCACATAAAAATGCTTGCATTTATGTGCACGCATACATTAAAGTTCACCCCATGAAGAAGATAATGACAGATTTACAAAGAAAAGAACGGTTTTTCGAAAACAGTTTGGAATCCCAGTTGTTCAAAGTGTTTTCTGAGCCTGTTCGGATCCAGCTTGCTCAGATAATGATTAGTCTAGGTACCTCAGATGTTAGTACCATTGCTGAACATGTGTCGCAAGATCGCTCCGTAGTTTCTCGGCACCTCAAAGCGATGCATGAAGTAGGGGTTGTCAGCAGCGAAAAGGTTGGAAGACATACTTTATATACTTTTCGAGCTGAAGAGCTTGCTAGCCGTTTAGAAGTTATTGCTGCTAACATTCGAGCTATTCAATCTGTTGAGATAAAAAAAGACAGTTCTTCCTAATGAAATAATATCTATGGGCTGTAAAAATATGCCCATTGATAGACCAATTTACAATCAAATGATGTCTAAAGAAGTTTTTCTTCTAATATTCTTCTATCTATTAGGTGCATGTATGTGCACCTATGCATTTAACTTTTAATACAAAAATCTCTTGAAATCGAGGCATTGGCAAATGGCTTTGCCAATTGATGATGTAAAAGGAGTTATTAACCAGTTAATAAATACAAACAGTTAGGACAAGATTATGCGTTTGGCACACTATATAACGTTAAGCTCTTTCATTTTTACTCCTCTAGCCGCAAATGCGATTGATCCAATCCCCAAAGAAAGTGGATTCAGTGGGTACGTTAACCTCGGTGCTGGAGGCGTCTCTGTAAAATCAAATGAATTAGCCAGTGCTGGCTTTATCGATTTAAGCGAAAAATCTATTAACTCTTATGGCTCTGCCAAAAGTGAGAGTAGTGCCATGATGATAGCAGCTGGTGAAATTTCTTATACTTTTGCTGAAACAGGCACACAGATCTTTATTGGTAACCGGTTGGAAGATTATATTCGATTTGATCTTTCAACGTTTGCTGGTGTACGTCAAAACCTTGGTAAGGCAGGTGTGATGGGAGCCAGTGTGCTCTATACCGCTGCAGAAACAGAAGTCTGGTCAGATCCATTTAAAACAGGCGGAGCACGTGAAGAAACTGGTAGGACGGCAAATGGCTATCGACTGATTTGGGATAAAATCTATGGCACTGGTTTAGAGTTACGATACTCATACAGAGAGATTGAAATCGACAATGAGCAAAATGGCCAATCGCTGAATTTATCAGATGCAGAAAGAACGGCGCTAAATCGAAATGGTGATAATCATAAAGTTGAGGCAAGATACCAGTTTAGCTCTGAAGATAGAAGGCATATTGTGACACCTGAAGTTTCATACACAAAGCATGATACTCAGGGTAAGGCAATGGCCTGGGAAGGATATTCTATTGGTGCAAACTATATATACACTAACGATGATTGGCGTTTTGTCACCAACGTTTACGCATCAAAGCAAAAAGCGGATGAAGCAAATCCTGTTTTTGGCGAAAAAGCTGATAGTAAATTGCACGGTGTCAGTGTAAATGCTTTCTACAGCAAACCGTTTGGCTTGAAAAACTGGACAGCTAATGCTGGTGTGGCATGGTTTGAAGATAACAACGATATTTCTTTCTATGACTCTCAAGTTTTGATGGTCAATGCTGGGATGTTATACCGATTTTAATAAATCAATCTATTAATGTTTTATTGCCAAATTCATCTAAAAATCTTTTAATGAAAAAGTTAATCTCAGGTTTATGAATTCTAAAATAAACCGATAGATAGATTAGTATTAGATAATTACTAATGTCTTCAATCATCATAAAGC
>NZ_JACSOF010000245.1:0-5354 GCF_014349205.1 Photobacterium sp. BZF1 | reverse complement strand
GTCCTGGGTCCTGGGTCCTGGGTCCTGGGTCCTGGGTCCTGGGTCCTGGGTCCTGGGTCCTGGGTCCTGGGTCCTGCAGGCAGCATTCGCTTGTAGCTGCTATAGATCAAACTCTTGCTTCTAATTTTTGCTTTTCCTAGGTCCTAGGGCCTGCTTTTCCTAGGACCAATTACTCCTCAAGCTTAAACACCACATCCACCCGGTCGCGGATGGTGATTTCGGTATCCTGGTAGCTCACTGCACTCTCTGGAGCTGCATCCATCGCCATGCGCATCATCATCGGGCGTGGCTGGCTGGCCTGATAGGAGATCTGCCATACCCCATCCAATGACTCGCCAAACCCTTTGGCCAGCGATTCTGCCTTGGCGATAGCATCTTTGATCGCAGCCTGGCGTGCTTGCTCTAGGTACTCGTCTTCGTTGCTGACCTTGAGCTCGATGTTGTTGATGCGGTTGATACCGTCGCCCAACGCGCTATCCAGATAGGTGTTGAGGTTATCCAGCTCATTAACCGTCACCGTCACATGGCGGCTGGCACGGTAGCCCTTGAGCTCAGGTTCTTTGTCTTTCGGGTAATGGTATTGTGGCTGGAGGCTGATATTCGCACTTTGGATCTGGCTACGCGCGATACCTTCATCAAGCAAACGGGCAACAAAGGCTGCTACCGCTTTATCCGCTGCCTGCTTGGCTTCTTTGGCGGTTGGGCGTATTTCTTCTACTGCCACGGAAAAGACTGCCATATCCGGCTGGGCCGTCACTTCGCCGCTACCCGTTGTCTGCAAATGCGGAACATTGACCGAGGCTGCAGCGATACCACTGGTGCCCATTAAACCCAACCCTAACATCACTGCGATAAGTTGTTTTTTCATCTGTCTTATTCCTATTATCCGAGTCTGTTTTTCATGCTTTGTCCTTATGACAACAGGCAAAGACAAAAAATTCCCTGAAATGAGAAATTTTTTGTACATTGTTTTATTTAGGTAGCACCCGGCCTGCATATTGGGTTAATTGCTCAGACAGATCAGACAATACCCCACTCTCCAGAGCCCAGTGATGCCAATACATTCGGCGGGTCAGAAAAATATCGGGGGTTAAGTTCACCAACAAACCCGAGTCCAATTCCTGCTGGATCTGGATCCGCGGGATCAAGCAATAAGCAATGCCTTCTACCGCCATCCTGACAAACGCCTCTGATGAGCGCACCGTATGCTTCATCACGCTGCCAAATGGTAGGTTGAAGTGCTGATGGATAAAGCGCTCATGCATATCATCATGCTGGTCAAACGCCACCCCGGGGGCAGCCAGCAAGGTGTCGCGGTTTACCCCTTGGGCAAAATACTTATCGGCAAAAGACGGGCTGGCAACGCAAAGGAAATCGACCCTACCGAGGTAATCGGCAACACAGCCCGGCATCGGGGTCGATTCCATACTTATCGCCCCGACCACCTCGCCACTTCGAAGCTTGTCTAGGGTACGGGCCTCGTCTTCAATCATTAAGTTCAGCTCTATCCGCCGCGAGCGCAGCAGTGGGCTCAGCGCAGGCAACAGCCAGGTTGCCAAGCTATCAGCATTGGTGGCAATAGACACGGATAAGGGCTGGCTGCTGTCATCCGGCGTCAGCTCGGGTAACAACTCTTGTTCAAGTAACCTTACCCTGCGGTACAGCCCCAGCATTTTTTGTCCTGCCGCCGTTGGCCGTGGTGGCTGCTCCCTGACCAACATTGGCTGGGCCATCAATTTCTCCAGCTGCTTGATCCGCTGTGATACCGCTGATTGGGTAATACACAGATACTCTGCCGCCCGCTCAAACCCCCGTTGTGATATCACCGCATCAAGCGCTTCAATCCACCGGTAATCCAGTCCCCGCATCCTTTTTCACCCCGTTTTATGGCCATGAAACCACCTCATTAGAAACTCTAATATTACATAAATTTTATTAGTTGTACTTAATGTTAGTGGCAGGAGTATGCTTGCGCCATCACATCCATACTGGCCTCCCAGACTCTGGGAGTCGCAATAAAATCAAACAATAAGGTAAGCAGTAAAATGAGCATTTGGGCGTTATTACAAGGATTTGGACTCGGGGCATCGATGATTATTCCAATCGGGGCACAGAACGCCTTTGTACTCAACCAGGGGATCAAGCGTAACCACCACCTTACTACCGCAACGGTCTGCAGCATTCTCGATACCCTATTTATCAGCCTTGGGATCTTTGGTGGTGGTGCGTTGCTATCAAGCAATGAAACCCTGCTGACCAGCGTGACTATCGGCGGCATCCTGTTCCTGACCTTTTACGGTTGCCTGTCCCTAAGCAGCGCCCTACGCAAACCATGCGAGCAGGAAAAAAACAAAGAGGTGCTGGCCCGCGGGCGCCGTGCAGTGATCCTTGGAGCATTGGCTGTGACCGTGTTAAACCCCCACATGTACCTCGATACCGTGGTGATCCTGGGTTCTATCGGTGGACAATTTGAAGGCAACGACCGTGTCGCGTTTGCTATCGGTACTATCCTAGCCTCGTTCGTCTGGTTCTATACCCTGTCGATGGGAGCAGCAAAATTAGGCCCGACATTATCAAAACCCAAGGTAAAGCGCGGAATTGACCTAGCCGTTGCCGCTATGATGTTCTTCATCGCCACTCATCTGGCACAAAGATTATGGAGCCAATATGCAGCCTGAGAAAATAGAACACATCTACCAGTCCAACCTAGAGCTTTTCAGCCAAGCCAATGTCAGCTACCAACAGTGGCAGCACGAGCCGATACTCGATTTCGAGGCAGACGAGCGGATCGGTAAAGAGCTCGGCTGGACAGCCGCCCCGACCAAGAGCCTGTTTATGAAGGTCAAAGGTGGCGGCCATTGCCTGCTGCTGACCCACCGTGACAGTCGGCTCAACAGCAAGTTGGTCAAGCAGGTACTGGGCAAGCGGGTATCGGTCTGTACCCACGAAGAAATGATCGAGGAAATTGGTTGCGCCCCGGGCGCAGTGTGCCCCTTTGGCCTGCCAGCCGACATCACCCTGCTTGTCGACCCAGTGGTATACGGCTACCAGGATTTGATGTTCACCCCCGGCAAGCCGGACATGACCTTTGCTTTTGCTGCCTCGGATCTTGATAAGCTGCTGGAAGAGCTTCCCAATACAGTGATCCCTTTACCGGGAGAATAGCGGCGAGAGGCGAGAGGCGAGAGGCGAGAGGCGAGAAAAGTAAATATGCCAAGTGCCAAGGATGATCAGCACGAACAACCACACAAAAAATGGAGCCTTGCGGCTCCATTTTTTTTGATATGGCTCTTACTGCTGTTCGAGAACCTTGTTGAGGTGGACATCCATCTGCGGATACGGGATCCCGATGTTTTCTTTGTCCAACTCTTCCTTGATAGCCTGCATCAAGTCGAAGTAAACCGCCCAGTAATCTGACGTTTTCACCCACGGACGTACCGCGAAGTTCACTGATGAATCAGCCAATGCAAGCACACCGACCGTCGGCTCTGGGTCTTTCAGGATACGGTCATCAGCTTCAATAACACGGTTCAATACTGCTTTGGTATGCTTCAGATCGGCATCATATGACACGCCAATCACCAAGTCGATACGGCGGGTTTTATGACGCGAATAGTTAGTAATCGGGCCACCGATTACCGACGCGTTCGGTACCACTACCATCTTGTTGTCTGGGGTATTCAAAATAGTCGAGAACACCTGGATGGATTCAACCGAACCTGACACGCCACCAATCTCGACAAAGTCACCTGACTTGAACGGACGGAAGGCAACAATCAATACACCTGCGGCAAAGTTTGACAGCGAGCCCTGCAAAGCCAGACCAACAGCCAAACCGGCGGCACCGATTACAGCAACCACAGAGGCTGTCTGCACACCAATCCGGCCCAGTGCGGCAATTAGCACGATGACAAATAGCAGGTAGCGAACCAGCGAGTGCAAGAACTCAACGACCGCTTCATCCATGTCTTTGCGACGCAGCATTTTGGCTACGCCGTTGGCGATGCTCTTGGTAATGATATTACCGATAAATAGGATGACCAATGCAGACAGGATATTTACCCCGTACTGGATCAGCAGTTCCTGGTTGTCGGCAACCCAAGTCCCAGCGTTAAGCACACCTGTTGTTAATTCATTATCCTTAATGGTATCCACCACCGTATCGGCAACACCGGTGACGGTATCCGTTACGGTATCTGCAACACTACTCTCACTCATACCTTTCTCATCCTGCAAATGTTATTTCCTTTCCCGTAAAAAAGGCCACGGGAGCACAAATAATCATAGGCTTAATTATGTTAATTACTTATGCAATCACCACTATAACAGTGATTTATTGATTTTGTTGAGCCTTGATAGCTCTTTTTCGCGCCGGATAATACTCCTCGGCTCAAAAAACGCCAACAAAAATTTGAGCAAGTTCACAAACAAATGACAGGCATAAAAAAACCCGCCGAAGCGGGTTTTTTGCAAAACTTTAAGCTAAACGTAACTTATAGTACGTCGATAGCGTTAAGGTCTTTGAAAGCTTGCTCAAGACGGTTAACCATACCAACCTGACCAGCACGTAGCCATACGCGTGGATCGTAGTATTTCTTGTTAGGCGCGTCTTCGCCAGTTGGGTTACCGATCTGGCCCTGTAGGAAGTCACGGTTTTCCGCTTCGTACGCACGTACGCCGTCCCAAGTTGCCCACTGAGTATCAGTATCGATGTTCATTTTGATAACACCGTAGCCGATTGACTCTTCGATTTCTTCCTGAGAAGAACCAGAACCACCGTGGAATACGAAGTTCAGAGCGTTATCAGCGATACCGAATTTCTCTGCACAGTATGCCTGAGAGTCACGTAGGATAGTTGGAGTTAGAACAACGTTACCTGGCTTGTATACACCGTGTACGTTACCGAAAGATGCAGCGATAGTGAAACGTGGGCTGATAGCGTTTAGTTTCTCGTAAGCGTAAGCTACGTCTTCTGGAGAAGTGTACAGCTCAGACTGATCCATATCAGTGTTGTCAACGCCGTCTTCTTCACCACCAGTACAACCTAGTTCGATTTCTAGAGTCATGCCCATCTTAGCCATACGCTCTAGGTACTTAGCAGAGATTTCGATGTTCTCTTCTAGAGACTCTTCAGAAAGGTCAATCATGTGAGAAGAGAATAGAGGCTTACCAGTTTGTGCGAAGAACTCTTCACCCGCGTCTAGTAGACCGTCGATCCATGGAAGAAGCTTCTTAGCAGCGTGGTCAGTGTGAAGGATTACTGGAACACCGTAAGACTCAGCAACAGCGTGTACGTATTTCGCACCAGCTACAGCACCCATGATCTGAGATTCTTGACCTTCTAGTTTCAGGCC
>NZ_JACSOF010000244.1:0-5390 GCF_014349205.1 Photobacterium sp. BZF1 | reverse complement strand
TCGAAAAAAATCTAACAAATTAATCCGTACTGTATTTTATTAAATTTAACTTTTGCTTTTTTTCGCCGCGCACACCACAAAATTATAGTGCTAAAACTCATAAGCAAGAAAAAGACCATATCAACACGCTTGCAGTGAACCTGCATACACCACACACGAACTGCATCACAAATTTTTATAGGCGATATGTTTTATCAGTGCTCATACTGACATTTTATTCTGATAGCAAAAGGTCAAACTGGCGGGGTACTCTCATCAAAGCCAACAACTTGACGCTGTTATTTTCAGGCTAAAAAACAAGCAGCTTAAACATGGGCGAATTAGCCACGACAAATGAAAACACACGCATAATTATCTAGCACGTCAATTCATCCTCTTAAATTTTGTCGAATTTTTTGAAGACAATCGCATTTTTATCTATTAGTATGACACGGCAAATTTGAGTTCCGATGAAGACAGCAGGAGAGTGGCAAGTACAACGTCAAAGCGACGAAGTATCGAGCCCGCCGAAGAAGTAAGCTCACTATCCTGTTTGCAGCCACTGCAAACAATGGTCAGTAAATCTTTCAGGCACCTTCTTAGTCAATTGCTAAGTAAGGTATGGACTGTTGTTGGAGGAGCCTCTGGAGAGATCCGTTAAATCGGACGCCGAAGGAGCAAACCTGATTTCAGGTGAAACTCTCAGGCAAAAGGACAGAGGAGATAAGATCAACAGCACAGAAAGTAACACCAACATTCTGATACACCATACAACGGTATAACTGTTGTTCTTTATCTCTTCCTTTGATGTTTAAAGGTAAAGAGAAAATGAACCCACTATATAACTTCTTACAAACTATCGATAACCTCGTTTGGGGCCCACCACTACTTCTTTTGCTAGTAGGTACAGGTATTTACCTGACAGTTCGCCTTGGACTGATCCAGATCCGCTACCTACCCCTCGCTTTGGGCTACCTGTTCAAGGGTAATAAAAACAGCAAAGCTGACGGCGATGTTTCAAGTTTTGCCGCGCTATGTACCGCACTTTCTGCCACCATTGGTACCGGTAATATTGTCGGTGTTGCCACCGCAATCAAACTCGGTGGCCCGGGTGCCCTATTCTGGATGTGGCTTGCCGCCTTGTTCGGTATGGCAACCAAATATGCAGAGTGCTTGCTGGCAGTAAAATACCGTGAAGTTGATGCTAACGGCCAAATGCTGGGCGGCCCGATGTATTACATCGAAAAAGGGACGGGCCAAAAATGGCTAGCACGCATGTTCGCTGTATTCGCTTTGGGTGTTGCCTGCTTTGGTATCGGTACCTTCCCCCAAGCCAATGCGATTGTTGATGCCGCCTACCTATCTTTTGAAATCCCACGTGAAATCACAGTAATTGTGCTGACTATTCTCGTTGCGGTAGTAACGCTTGGCGGTGTGAAATCAATTGCCAAGGTAGCGAGTAAAGTCGTTCCTTTCATGGCAGTGTTCTACATTATCGCCTGTGTGATTGTGCTGGGTTCTCAGTATAGTGCGATCCCTGCTGCTATTCAGCTAGTTGTTCAGTCGGCCTTTACTGGCCATGCAGCAACAGGTGGTTTTGTCGGTGCAGGTATTATGCTTGCTATCCAATCGGGTATTGCGCGTGGTGTGTTCTCCAATGAATCAGGCCTAGGTAGTGCGCCTATGGCTGCGGCAGCAGCGAAAACAGATTCTTGTGTGGAGCAAGGCTTGATCTCGATGACGGGTACTTTCTTCGACACCATCATCATCTGTACCATGACTGGCCTTACCCTTGTGGTAACTGGCGCATGGCAAAGTGATTACGCCGGCGCGGCAATGACAAGCTACGCTTTTGCTAGCGGTTTGGACTCAAGCTTTATCGGTCCAATGATGGTCACTATTGGCCTCATGTTCTTCGCCTTTACCACTATCCTTGGCTGGAACTACTACGGTGAGCGTTGCATCACGTACCTATTTGGCGTGAAAGCCATCCTGCCATACAAGATTTTCTTCTTGGTATTGATTGCAGCAGGTGCCTTTATGAAACTGGATATGATTTGGCTGATTGCCGATATCGTAAATGGTTTGATGGCAATCCCTAACCTGATTGGTTTGATCTTGCTACGTGATGTGATTGTGACGGAGACTCGAGAGTTTTTCCAAAAGCTGACACCACCGCCTGCCAACCTACAGACTGCCTAATAACGGGTTATACATAACGCGTTGGCAAAATCGAAAACACCCCGTATTGAGGTAATCACACGGGGTGTTGTTATTCTAGCCGCCGGGTGAGTTGCTGATATAAGTCAAAGCTGCTGTCTTCAAGTCGGCAATCAACAATTTTGTCCCCATGATGTTTGAAATAAGCCATCCCTGTCATCATGACTTTCTGTTTTTTCGCTGGGATCTTAGCCCAACCACCACAATACAACGCATGGCACTGGTAAACGACGACTGTTTTATTATCATCTTTGATGGTATCAATAATACGGAAACTAACATCCCTAAATCGCTGGCCCCATACCGTTATAAAGTTAAGATATTCGGTATGACTAAGGAGGTAGCTTTTCCCACCCGGCACGTGGAAATGAAAAGGATCGGTGGCTAACTCCTGCAGCATAGTGCTGTTAGCGTTAGACCATACATCATTAAACCATTGCAGAACCCACTTCTCATCCATGTGATATGACTCCAAGTTCTTTTTCCTAATTTTTATCATAGAACTTATAGAGGGTTCTATCTAATCCTCAGGCAATGGGAGGTAAAGATTAAAACAATTAAATAAATCGGGACTGGTTCTGCAAAACCCAGATTTTCGCTCTTTCATCTTTCGTCGATGCTGCTAACTTTTCCGCAATTTGCCGCCAACGCCCCCTATCCTCTTGATTTATAATGGCTATCGAATTTTCACTAAGATCGAGTGCTGTTTCGATTGCCAGTTGATCATAGTGTTCTTGCTTAGATATCTCCCATGATTTAAGCAGTAATTCTTTTGCTTGATCCTGTTGTTCGGTATAGGCGTAATAACGCGCTTTCTCCCTCAAAAAATACGCCCGGGCCCTTGGCTCGGCATCATCCAAATACCCTTCAGCTTGCGCCAGATAGTATTTAGCTTGCTCAAAGTCTTCACGTATTAGAAAAGTACGCCCTATCTGGCTGAGTAACTCGCTAAGGAAGGTTTTATCTACGCTGCTTGCCGCCATATTCAACATAGAAAAATAGGTGAATGCGGTTAATTCTGGCTCCTCTTCATTCCAAACCGCCATGTAGTCGGGGAAATTAAAATCTGCATAACGGTGGCAATAAGGAATGTCCTCCTGAGCTGCTTGTAAAGGCAATGGAGATAGAAGCAGAAGTGTTATGAATAGAGAAAGGGATAAAAGACCCATTGGGCGTAAAATTAGCATAGCAGTTCGAATGCAAAGAAAAGAAAATAACTGCTTATACTATATGCAGAAAATTCCACATTACGCCCAAAGAGTTAAGAATCTGGAATGATTCTCACATCACGCTTGATGCCCGTAAGGTTAAGCGGATAACGCTAGTCGTGAAAACGCTGCCTGGTAATGCGCCAGGTTCGGGATATGTGGATGGTTGCCCGATACATTGCCAACTTCCACATAATCATAGCCAAGCTCTTGCGAGGCATTTTTGCTGCGCTCACCATTGGCGAAAACAACACGACGGTCAAACACCACACCAGAATCTTGCTTGGCACGAAATGCCGCCAATGCCATGATTTCAGTACGGCTCAACGCATCGGAAGATGAAGCAAACGTCACATTGCTGATATCGATACCGGCCGCGCGAAGCATCATTTTTGCCGTTGATGCCCAACTGCTTGTGGCAATGGCAATATGGGTATCTTGCTGATCTTGCATCTGATCCAAAAACGCCTTGGCCCCCATCACTTCACTGACTGTCTCTGGGCTGTCTTTGATGGCCTGTTGAACCAATTCAGAATAACGGCTTTCTACTTTTCGATGGATAAGTGAACGGCTTTCGGAAATACCATGCTTGGCGATGAGTTCATCTAACACACCGGCATCGGTTAGGTTGGAGTAATGGGAAAGATCTGTGTCCATTTCAATACCCAGAACGTCTTTGACTGCTTTCACGTAGCAGTTCAGTTCTAGGTTTTTGGAATCCACCAGCGCCCCATCAATATCTAATAAAAACAAATTTGCCATTTTTTATCCTTATGACTCGCTGTACTCGACGCAAGATAATGCGCTTGTAAATAAAATGTTGCAACCCTAAAGCCAATTTAATCTGTAAAAGCTTGTTTCAGATCAAGCCTTATTTGTCAGTATCTTAGTATATGATTCAAACGCTAGCCCACTGATTGTTCACTTATCGAACAATTAAAATACCAGCGACTGAGTCAACAGTTGCGCAAAGTGTAATCACGAAATGTAACAATCTCATTAACATCATCACATTTTTGACCCAACATCGTCTTTCGATCCGTATTATCATTTTGATGCAACATCAAAAACTAAAAACAATGTCGTAAAACTGTGAGCAATTAGAAGGTTGTAATATGAAGAAGACAGCTAATAGAAGGAATTTCCTCAAGCTAGGGCTTGCCAGTGTCATTGGTATGACTGTCGGTAAGGATTTGTTGGTCAAGCCTGCCCACGCAGCAGATTTACCTCAACTGACAGAGGACGATCCCCAGGCGAAAGCCCTTCAGTATGTACACCAAACACCTGACAGCGCAAAGAACTGCGCTAACTGTGCCTTAATCCAAGGTAATGATGGCGATGAGTGGCGCCCTTGCGGGATTTTCCCAGGTAAAGCCGTTAACGCCAATGGTTGGTGCAGTGCTTGGGTGAAGAAACCTTAAACCCAACTTAGCGCAAAGATACATTTCATAGAAAAAGCCTGCTAGTAATATACCCAAGCTAAATAGGTATCAGTAGTCAGGCTTTTTTAATCACTGATTAAGTATTTTAAAACAGTTACTTGAAACTCTGTTCAGCCCAGCGTGCAAGGCCCGCGGTCACAGAGCCAAAGTAGCTGCCGCTGACAACCGGTGTTGAAGGCAACTGCTGCTCTATACAAGCTCGCAAAATCGGCGAGCGCGCTGTACCACCTGTCATATATACCACATCAGGTTTAATACCGCTCTGCTCGATAGCATCCGTGACCAACTGACTAATATGAACCCTTGGAGCTTCAATCGCATGGGCCATTTGCTCTTGGCTTACATCGACTTCCAGCATGTCAGAAAGATGAGAGAGAGCAACACGGTGTGAAACTTGGTCCGACAGGGCAATTTTGCATTCTTCTGCCTTACGGACAAGCTGGTAGCCCAATGTCTCTCGATATACCTTAAGCAGGTGCATCAATTTGTCCGGCTCGGCAGCATCCCTCTGGAGCTGCTTGAGTACCGCAAGGTTGGACGA
>NZ_JACSOF010000243.1:0-5489 GCF_014349205.1 Photobacterium sp. BZF1 | reverse complement strand
GGTGCACTGCGCGTTCGCAATTGGCCGTAATTATTATCGAAGCTCGAAGCTCGAGTTAACTATGTAACATTGGCTTAGAAATTACTTCTTTGTCTTCGGAATAGAAAAATATTTTATGACTGCTACCCACAATATTAACAATACTCAGAGCGATTCAGATGAAATTGATTTGGGTAAGCTATTCGGTGTCCTGTTGGACAACCGCTGGATTATTATTTTCACTACATTCTTATTTGCCACAATTGGTGTGGTGTATACTTTGCTGGCAACGCCTATCTATAAAGCGGATGCTTTAGTGCAGGTAGAAGAAAAAAGTACAGGTGTGCCAGGGCTGTCAGATATATCCGAAATGTTTGCCTCAGAGTCTTCCGCCGATACAGAGATCCAAATCATTAAATCTCGTATGGTAATAGGAAATACGGTTGACAAGCTTAACCTTACAGTTCATGTTGAGCCTAAATATTTGCCAGTCTTTGGAAAAGGCATAGCTAGACTAAAAGGTGAAGATAAACCTTTAATTGCTATCCCGAAGCTTGAGTTACCTAAAGAGCTTTTGGATGAAAAGCTGACTTTAACCATAAATTCTAAAGATAGTTATTTTCTTTCGTTTGACGGAAAAAAAATACTAGATGGCCGAATAGGTAAATTAGAGCAATTTAATGATATATCCGTTTTAGTAACAGATATTTTTGCAGAAGTAAGTACTGAATTTACCGTTGTTAAAAGTGCCCGTTTAGTTACCATTAGTGAACTGCAAGACGATATTAAAGTTGCAGAGCAAGGTAAGAACACTGGCATACTCAAGTTAACATTAGAAGGTGAGGATTCAACAAAAATTCAAGCGATATTGAATAGTATCATTGAAGATTACTTGATGCAGAATATTGATCGTACTTCTGCTGAGGCGGAGAAAAGCCTACAGTTTTTGCGTGGCCACTTGCCTGATATTAAACAGCAGTTGGATTCATCAGAAGCTAAGCTAAATGCTTATAAGCTAGAAAATGATTCGGTGGATTTAGCCCTAGAAGCTAAATCGGTACTGGATACTATGGTAACTGTTGAAGCACAGCTTAACGAGTTGACCTTTAAAGAGTCAGATATTGCACAACGCTTTACAAAGAGTCACCCGGCGTATGTTTCTCTGCTTGAAAAACGACGTACTCTAGAAGGTGAAAAGGATCGCATTGACCAAATGGTATCTCGTATGCCTAAAACCCAGCAAGAAGTGATTCGTCTAAGTCGTGATGTAGAAGTGAATCAAGCAATTTACTTGCAATTGGTTAACAAGGTTCAAGAGCTAAACGTCATGAAGGCCAGTACAGTCGGTAATGTCCGTATCTTGGATAATGCCGAGACACTGGAAGAAGCAGTTAAACCTAAAAAAGTAATTATAGTTATTATTGTTACCATACTAGGAAGTATTGCTTCTGTTGCTTATGCTTTGGTCAAACATGCTTTCCACCGTGGTGTAGAAAACCCTGATGAAATTGAAGCCATAGGCTTGCCTGTTTATGCTAGTGTGCCGATGTCGGATTGTCAGATTGAGTTAGAGAAGAAGCAGAAAGGCAAAAAGCAAACGTCGGTACAAGATACACTGTTAGCGGTATCTAACCCTGCAGACTTGTCAATTGAAGCACTACGTAGCTTACGAACTAGCTTGCATTTCGCCATGATAGAAGCCAAAAACAATATCCTGATGATTTCAGGCCCAAGCCCTGGCATTGGTAAGTCATTTGTCTCAGCTAATATGGCGGCAGTTGTAGCAAAGTCGGGTCAAAAAGTATTGGTGATTGACGCTGATATGCGTAAAGGCCGGATGGAAAAACAGATGGCGGTTAATCCCAAACCTGGTCTGTCTGATTTCTTAAGCGGTCAAACCAACATTGAAAGCCTTGTTAAACAACCAGGTGTTGATGGTATGGACTTTATTGGCCGTGGTGAAGTGCCGCCAAACCCGTCAGAACTTCTAATGCACCCGCGTTTCAAACAATTGATGGATTGGGCATCAGAAAATTACGATATTGTTATCGTCGATACCCCACCAATTTTGGCCGTTACTGACCCTGCTATTGTGGGTGCTCATGCAGGTACTACATTGCTAGTGGGGCGCTTTGGCCAAAATGCAGTGAAAGAAATCGAAGTGACTAAACAACGCTTTGAACAAAACGGTATTGAAGTAAAAGGCTTTATCCTCAATGCTGTAGTACGTAAAGCAAGTAGTTACTATGGTGGTAACTATGGTTACTATAATTACAGTTATAGCAGCGATAAGTAATAGCTTTTAGTTCAGAGCTGTCAGCTGTCAGAACCCTTGATAGCTGATAGCTTTCTTCTCATACACATTTCTTAGCGACAATCCAGCTGTGGCTTGTCGCACTTAACTTATGGCTCGCAGCTTATACCTTGCAGCTCATCTGTTCATCCAAGTTAGAAGATATTTATGGAAATCTCTCAAACAAGAATGACCCACCTCAAGCAACTTGAGGCAGAATCCATTCACATTATTCGTGAAGTGGCAGCAGAATTTGATAATCCAGTCATGCTTTACTCAGTAGGTAAAGACTCAGCAGTAATGCTGCACTTAACCATGAAAGCTTTCTTTCCAGCTAAACCACCATTTCCATTAATGCACGTGGATACGACCTTCAAATTTAAAGAGATGATCGAATTTCGCGATAAAATGGCAAAAAAAATGGGTATGGATTTAATCGTCCATAAAAACCAAGAGGGCATTGATGCAAACATCAACCCATTTGATCACGGTAGTGCCAAATACACTGACATAATGAAAACACAGGGCTTAAAACAGGCCCTCGATAAACACCAATTCGATGCTGCTTTTGGTGGTGCTCGCCGTGATGAAGAAAAGTCTCGTGCTAAAGAACGTGTTTATTCGTTCCGTGATAAAAATCATCGTTGGGACCCGAAAAGCCAACGTCCAGAACTTTGGAACATTTTTAACGGCAAAGTAAACAAAGGCGAAAGTATCCGCGTATTCCCGCTTTCTAACTGGACTGAACTGGATATTTGGCAGTACATCTACCTAGAAAACATCGACATTGTCCCACTATACCTTGCGGCTGAGCGCCCAGTGGTAGAGCGTGATGGTACCCTTATCATGGTTGACGATGAACGCCTGCCTCTAGCGGAAGGCGAAAAGCCAATGATGAAGAAAGTCCGCTTCCGTACCCTTGGCTGCTACCCTCTGACCGGCGCAGTTGAATCTGAAGCAACTACCCTTCCAGAAGTAATCCAAGAAATGCTTCTTACCAAAACCTCCGAACGCCAAGGCCGTGTCATCGACCACGACTCCTCCGGCTCCATGGAGAAGAAGAAGATGGAAGGTTATTTCTAAATTTCCAAAGGAAATTTAGAGCGGCTTGAAAGCTAAAAGGCTAGAAAGCGAGAAAGTAAATGGATTTTGAAAAGTTGGATGTATGGAGAAAGTCTTCTAGATTATCTGCTGACTTATACCTTTACTTTAAGAGTTGCAAAGACTACGGATATAAAGATCAAATAACTCGTTCAGGCCTGTCTGTTCCAAGTAATATTGCTGAGGGAATGACAAGAGAAACAGAACGAGAAAAATAGCGGTATCTATCTATAGCAAAAGGCTCTTGTGCTGAACTAAGAACCCAAATCGATATTGGTATAGAAGTACAATATATAGAAAAAGAAGTAGGGAAAAGCTGGCTTAATCAGACAAGACTTATCGCAGCCATGCTTGAAGGTTTAATGAAAAAATTAAAACCTAGATAGCATTCAAGCATTCAAGCATTCAAGCATTCAAGCATATACACAGAATTTAAGATTTTATTTGGAATTAAAATATGTCCAACCAATCCTCCCTAATCGCTTCTGACATCGAAGCGTACCTGAAACAACACGAAAACAAAGATCTTCTACGCTTCCTAACTTGCGGTAACGTAGACGATGGCAAATCAACCCTAATTGGCCGTTTGCTGCATGATTCAAAGATGATCTTTGAAGATCATATGGCTGCAATTAAAAATGATTCCAAAAAGTTTAATACTACTGATGGTGAGTTTGACCTAGCGCTACTAGTTGATGGTCTACAGTCAGAGCGTGAGCAGGGTATTACGATTGATGTTGCTTACCGTTATTTCTCAACCGACAAGCGTAAATTCATTATCGCAGACTGCCCAGGACATGAGCAGTACACTCGTAACATGGCAACCGGTGCATCGAACTGTGATTTAGCCATTGTAATGATTGATGCCCGCAAAGGGGTGCAAACCCAGACTAAACGTCACTCATACATTGCTTCACTTTTGGGTATTAAGCATGTAATTGTTGCCGTTAACAAAATGGATTTGGTGAAGTACAGCCAAGAAACTTATCGCCAAATCAAAGTAGATTACAAAGCCTTTGCTGAGCAGTTAAATATTCCAGATGTTCGCTTTGTACCAATTTCTGCATTACGTGGTGACAATGTAGTAGAGCGCTCTGCTGAAATGGATTGGTATCCGGGTGCTACATTGATGCAACTGCTTGAAACTGTAAAAATTAATGAAGATAAAAACCTAGATGTTTTCCGTCTACCTGTACAGTACGTAAATCGACCAAATCTTGATTTCCGTGGATTCTGCGGCACAATTGCCAGCGGTGTAATTAATGTTGGTGATAATGTAGTTGCTTACCCTTCAGGTAAAACATCATCAGTTGCTCGTATCGTAACTGCAGATGGTGACCTAGAAAGCGCGTTTGCAGGCCAAGCAATTACTTTAACCCTAGAAGATGAAATTGATATCTCTCGCGGTGATGTGATTGTAAAAGCAACAGAAGACAACGCTAAGTTGCCAACAACGACAAATAGCTTTGAAGCGACTATTGTTTGGATGAACGAAGCTGAGCTTCAATCAGGCAAAGAGTATGAAATAAAGGTAGGCTCAAAGAACACTTTTGGCCATATCAAGAAAATACAGCACCGTATTGATGTCAATACGCTAGAACAACATAGTTCAACTGAACTTCAATTGAATGAAATCGCGAGTTGTGTCATTGAAACAGCAAGTCCAGTAGTAATTGACAAATACAAAGATATTCATGGAACAGGATCATTGATTGTTATAGATCGTCTCACTAATGTAACTGTCGGTGCAGGAATGATTGTAAATACATCACTTAAAGAAGATGTAATTTCTACAAAAACCCCAAAAAACTATACAAAAGCAGAAGTTGAATTAAACAGTTATATTCGAAGAAATTATCCAGAGTGGGGATGCAAGTCAATTTAGCATGAATATTTTCTTGAAAGTTTATATAGCTCTTGCTGTATTTTGCTTCACTAAACCTCTAGGTGTTGGTTTAGAAACTGATATTCAACCTTTTTTTCTTTTTATATCGATTATAATCTTTGCCTTTGCTCACTTATACTATGGGAAAATATATAAACAGTTTATCTTACTTTATAGCTTAGTATTTGTATGCATGTTACTTATATTAGTTAGTATTGATGATGTCTGGAA
>NZ_JACSOF010000242.1:0-5499 GCF_014349205.1 Photobacterium sp. BZF1 | reverse complement strand
TTTGTGTCGACTATCCATCACACAATACTAGATGTTTCTGCAACACTCGAAGTCGTGCAAAAGGCGACGGGGAATATCCAGCATGAATCCCAGGAAGTTGCCGGCCATGCCGAAGCACAACAAGTAGAAAGTGCCCATGTCGCATCAGCAGTCCATAAGATGAGTGCGACTATCGACGATGTTAGCCAGCATGCAGGTGAGGCCGCGCAGGCTAGTCAGCATGCCAATGGTGAATCCAAGGCTGCAAAATCGGTATTGGGTGATGCGGTGCAGTCCATTCACCAGTTGGCGGACGATATCGAGAGTTCAAGCCAGGTCATTTTGGATCTTGAGCAGGATGTAGGAACTATTGCCTCGGTTCTCGATGTGATCCGCGGTATTGCGGAACAAACTAACCTCTTAGCACTCAATGCCGCTATTGAAGCTGCGCGTGCCGGTGAACAGGGCCGGGGGTTTGCTGTTGTGGCTGATGAAGTACGCTCTCTTGCAAGCAAAACCCAAGTGAGCACGGGGGAAATCCAGACGATGATCGAACGGCTGCAACTGGGCTCCAAAGAAGCCGTAGAGGCGATGGCGCGAAGTCGGGAAAGTGGCATCGCAACGGTTAGCCAAGCCAACAAAGCCAATGAGTCGCTGGATCTTATTAATCATTCTATTGAAGTGATCAATGATATGAACCTGCAAATTGCAGCAGCGGCAAAGCAGCAGAGCCTAGTCAGTGAAGATATCAGCCAGAATGTACAGAAAATTGCCGATAAAAGTCAGGGCGTAGTCGATAAAATTGCCATGACCAAAGATGCCTTTGGCCAGTTGGCAGGGCAATGCCAGCAACTACGTGGTCAAGTTGGGCGATTTCGGGTTTGATGGTTGGTGTGAATGAAATTGCCTGTGAAAAAGGTTTTTTATTGAAAGTCAGTAGCCTAGCCATTGTATTGGTATGGTTGCATAGGCTATTCTGACTACCAACTGAACGCTGTATATTAAGGAGAGTAACATGCCGTACGATACTTTGGTCACTGTCGGCGTATTTATCGTCGTGGCAATTGTCTTTATTGCTTCTGGTGTCAAAACCGTTCCGCAGGGAAGTGAATGGACAGTAGAACGTTTTGGTCGGTACACCAAAACGCTCCGTCCAGGCCTTAATTTAATTGTGCCATTCATTGATCAGATTGGTAACAAGATCAACATGATGGAACGAGTGTTAGATATCCCTGCTCAAGAGGTTATCTCGCGTGATAATGCCAATGTGACAATTGACGCAGTGTGTTTTGTACAGGTAATCGATGCTGCCAAAGCCGCTTATGAAGTGACGGATTTGGAACATGCTATCCGCAACTTGACTCTTACTAACATCCGTACCGTACTTGGTTCGATGGAGCTTGATGAGATGCTCTCCCAGCGCGATACCATCAATGGCAGGTTGTTGACGATTGTGGATCAGGCAACCAATCCTTGGGGGGTAAAAGTCACTCGTATCGAAATCAAAGATGTTCAGCCTCCAGCTGATTTGACCTCGGCAATGAATGCCCAGATGAAAGCTGAGCGTAATAAACGTGCCGAGGTGTTAGAGGCTGAAGGGGTTAGACAAGCCGAAATCTTGCGCGCAGAAGGTCATAAGCAATCTGAGATCTTGCGTGCTGAAGGTGATAAGCAAGCTGCTATTTTGCAGGCAGAGGCGAGGGAGCGTGCTGCTGAAGCTGAGGCAAGGGCGACGGCTATGGTTTCTGATGCGATTGCAAAAGGGGACTTGCAGGCGGTTAACTACTTTATCGCCCAAGGGTACACCGAGGCATTGAAAACTATCGGCCAAGCTGAAAATGGTAAAATTATTATGTTACCGCTGGAAGCAACGGGCTTGATGGGTTCAGTTGCAGGGATCACCGAGATCTTAAGCCAGACGGGACGCAATAAAGAGGGTGAGAAAGGTAAGCAGGCATGATCACGCTACTTGAGCAAATGAATGTCTGGCACTGGCTAGCGCTGGGCTTGGTATTATTGCTACTTGAATTATTAGGTACCGCTGGATACCTGCTATGGCTTGGGGTATCCGCTTTATTGGTCGGGGCTATTTTGTTTTTCCTGCCGCTCGGGTGGGAAATGCAGTGGCTGACGTTTGCGGTGTTCTGTTTGTTCACCACTTGGTTGTGGTGGCGTTATCAGCACAAAAAAGATAAGGCCGGCGATGAGCAACGCAGCTTGAACCAACGTTCCGAGCAATTAGTCGGGCAAACCTGTGTACTTGATAATGATTTTCCGATCGGTCAAGGCCGCTTGCAACTTGGCGATACAACCTGGTCTGCCAAATCAGAGGCCAATATTCCCGCAGGAACCTTGGTCGAGGTTGTTCGGGTTGAAGGCATCGTTGTCGTTATCCAAGAAAAAGCCAACCAATAATAGCGAAGAATGAGCAATATTGAGTGGTGGCGTGTAATGGTAAGTTTATGCGGATTGCTTCGACTATATTGGCTCTGTGCTTGAGGACACAACCTTGCAGCACAACTTAATACTGCTGAGCTGACGATCTACCCATTAGTCATGTTCAGTCAGTGTTGGGTGTCTTCATACTACTTAAATGTGTTTGTAATTTGCTGGTATTGCCTCTGCTTATGCGGAGGCATTTTTTTATGTTTCCTGTTGTGAACAGATTGTTTCCAAAATGGCTGTGTAGGTTGGTTGATGCAAACGATAAAATGCCATGCAACCGATTACGTCGGTAAAAATAGCCAAGCTACTTGGTATAAAAATAACGAGTCAGTCAGATAGAAGAAGATTAATTATGAAATTGGAAGCAGTTGATTACAATGCGCCCGATGCCGCCGAGCGTTTTGTCGAGTCACTCCGTAATACCGGTTTTGGTGTTCTTAAGAACCACCCAATCCAGCAGCAGCTAGTTCAGTCGATTTATGACAATTGGCAAGGTTTTTTTAACACCGAAGAGAAAGACAACTTCCGTTATAATGTTGACACGCAGGACGGTTTTTTCCCTTCAGAAGTGTCGGAAGTAGCTAAGGGCCACTCCAAGAAAGACATCAAGGAATATTTCCATTACTACCCATGGGGTCAATGCCCAGACACGTTAAAAGCAGAGCTGCAGCGTTACTTCGAGGAAGCCAATAAACTGGCCAGCCAGCTACTAGGTTGGGTCGAAGAGCATTCTCCGGCAAATGTATCTGAATTGTATTCCCAGCCGCTGTCGTCGATGATTGATGGAAGCGAAAAGACCTTGCTACGTGTACTTCACTACCCGCCGCTAAAAGGTGATGAAGAGTTGGGTGCTATCCGTGCCGGTGCCCACGAAGATATCAACCTGCTGACGGTTCTGCCTGCTGCCAATGAGCCAGGCCTTCAGGTATTGACTAAAGAAGGTGAGTGGCTGGATGTGCCGTGTGATTTCGGTAATCTGATCATCAATATCGGCGATATGCTGCAAGAAGCTTCTGGGGGTTACTTCCCGTCAACGACGCACCGTGTAATCAACCCTGAAGGGGCGGATAAGACGAAAGCGCGTATTTCACTCCCGTTGTTCCTGCACCCTAAACCAGAGGTTGTGCTGTCAGAGCGCCATACTGCGAACAGTTATCTGATGGAGCGTCTGCGCGAGTTGGGTGTTATCTAAAGCGCCTGATAGAGCAAATCTTTTAGAACAGCCCGGCTTTTGTCGGGCTGTTTTATTAGTACTTTAAAGTAAGTAGCAAGGTTTGTTATACCTGATCGGGATTATCGCCTGCCTTTTCAAAGTAGAACTTGTACTCACGTACGCCGTCTATTTGTACCCCTTTATCCCTTAATTCGAGGTACTGCTGCAGTTTTACCGTTCTGAAATCCAATGCTTTCAGCGCTAGGATGATACGCAGCTCATCCATTGAACGAGACTTGGCACTGGAACTACAAGAGCCACAGATAACATGTGTCTTTGCTTTGAATCCTGTCTTATCTAGCCAACTGAGTGCCTTAGGCTCGTTCCGCTCTCCGCAAAAGTAACAGCAATTGTTTTGTTTTAGAGCTGCTTGCTCCCTCAACGCCTTGGGACTTAGTGGCTTGTTAGCTGTAGAGGTGTTGCTTTTGTTATTGCCGCTAAAAGCCGAGAACTGAACTACGTTGGACATTTTGGGTAACTCTCACAAATAAGGTGTTATTGGTTAGACGTTGCTTGTTGTTAATCCTAACTGCGTATCTAACGGTAATCTACTTTTTCGCGACTCTCAGTTAGTGTTGGCAAGCTTAGTGCGAACTGGTCTTGAGCAGGACATAAAGTGTTTTTTGACCTGAATCAACCAAGGCGGATTTAGCCGTTCATCTAGCCTGTAGCGCTTCACATCCACTCCTACACTTAACATAGCCACAGAATCTGTTGAACAAATCCAAGCAAAAGACAGGTGGTGATTTATGAAAACTTTATCATTACTAGTTGGTACAGTATTAGTTGCCGCACTAACTGGTTGTTCGCCGCCCGAGCGTGGTAATACCGCTGCGTTTACATTGCCACCGGGCAATGCCGCCCATGGTGAAGAGTTGTTCCGGCATTATCAGTGTTTGAGTTGCCATACCATGGAAGGCTATGAGCGTCCTGAAGTGCTGGATGAGTCCGGTGTGAGCGTAGAGCTAGGTGGCCCCGTACCAAGGCTTAAGAAGTATCAGGAATTGGTTATCTCGGTCATTAACCCAAGCCACCGTATTGCACAAGGGTTTGACCCCGGTGAAGTCGTCCGATCTGGCGAATCAATCATGCCAAGCTATAACGATGTGATGACCGTTACTGATTTGGTCGACCTTATCACCTTCCTTGAAAGTAAATACGAGCTAGAGCCTTTTGAATATACCCAGTATGAAGGGTTTTACTATTAGCATTTGACCTCCATCCGCTACGTGCGGTTTGAGAGTAAGGCCCATGAAGGGCCTATTTTTTTGTTCTTACATTTGTATGTGTTTGCCACACATAAATGCCGGTAGTCCATATCCGCGTATTGCGTCGATATAACAATTTATTCGCGTTTGTCCGGTAGGGAAATTCTCTGGTGATAATCCATCTTTGACAGCAATATGATCAAAAGAGATAACCTCAAATGAGTTGTTGCTGTTGTTGTGGTAATTACTTTTGTTTTGAAATTGCATCGTCTCAAACAAAACTTGGGAGCGGTGAACATGAATTGAGGCGCTGACTAACGTAGCTTTTCTGATCTCCTGAGCCTGCAAGATCCCCAAACTGCGTTTGGCGTTTTCTATCGTATTGATGGCTTTATCTTCTTTGATAATCCGTCTGCCATTGATTCCTCTTTTCAAAAGCCAGCGTTCCATTTGTTCCGCTTCGGTTATCCCTGCTGTCTCTACACCGCCTGTGACAATGATAATACTGTCCGGATTAAGGGTTGCTATTTCGATAGTTTTTTCCAGCCGTAATTCGAGAGGGGGGGCGATAGAACCATCAACGTTGAGTTTATAGCCAAGAGTAACAATGGCATGCTTTGCATCAGGCTGTTGTGCTGAATTGGAGCCATCTTG
>NZ_JACSOF010000241.1:0-5671 GCF_014349205.1 Photobacterium sp. BZF1 | reverse complement strand
GGCAAATGGCGTATGCCCGCCACTATGCTGGCTGGCGGTGTATTCCTCGTTTCGGTTGTGATGCCAATGTTAGTGCTTTTCCTGTCAACCATTATGAAAGTGCCAGGCAACTTCAACTTTAGCAATTTCACGCTGGATTACTGGATAGGCTCGGGGCTTGAGACCATTGCAGAGAGTAACGGTATCTTGCTTAGCAACAACCTCTGGAGCGCGGTATGGAATACCTTGTGGATCGTCGGTATCGCCTCTGTTTGCTCGGGCATTCTTGGTTTGTTGGTTGGCTATGTCGTTGTTCGCAGCCCACTACGTCCATTAGGTAGTATACTGCGCCAAATCACCTTTTTCCCATATTTGGTTCCAGGTGTTGCCTTTGCCGCTGCTTACCTGTCGTTGTTCGCCGTACCTCGGGGTCCGATGCCTGCACTTTACGGCACAGTGACCTTGCTGATCCTTGCCTTGATTGCCGATGAAATGCCTTACGCCTCACGTGCCGGTATCTCGGCCATGATGCAATTGGGCAAAGATCCTGAAGAAGCCGCTCAAATGGCAGGTGCCGGTTGGTTTACCCGCATGCGCCAGATTGTTATGCCTATTCAAAAAGGCTCACTGGTAACCGGCATTTTATTACCTTTCATTTCAGGGATAAACGGCCTGAGCCTATTTGTCATCCTCGCAGTTCCGTCTACGGATGTATTAACCACCTATGCACTGAGGCTTATTGATTACAACTACACCCAAGCCTCTAACGCCGTTGTACTGATTATCTGCCTGATTGCTTTTGTAGGCACTTATATCACACAGAAAATGACCAAAACTAACCTTGCAGAAGGACTAGGAAGCTAATGCCTAATATTCATCTAAACAGCGTCAGCAAACAATACGAAAAAAACGCGGCCCCTGCCGTTAATGCCGTTGACCTTGAGATCAATGACGGTGAATTCATGTGTCTTCTTGGCCCTTCTGGATGTGGCAAAACCACAACACTGAGAATGATTGCAGGCCTTGAAAACATATCCGACGGCCAGCTTTTATTGGGCGACACTCTGGTCGACTCCAAGCAAGACGGTGTATTCGTTCCGCCAGAAAAACGTAATCTTGGCCTCGTATTCCAAAGCTACGCGCTTTGGCCCCACCTGACTGTGGAAAAGAACATCGATTTCGGCCTGAAGCTTCGTAAAATCGAAAAAGCTGAGCGTGAGAAAACCATCCATTCAGTGATGAAAACCCTCGGCATTGAAAAATACCGTCACCGCTATCCTTCTCAGCTCTCAGGTGGACAGCAACAACGTGTAGCCTTAGCCCGAATGCTGGCAGTACAACCTGATATTCTGCTGATGGATGAGCCACTTTCTAACCTGGACGCACGCCTACGCCTTGAAATGCGAACGGAGCTGAAGCGTATTCATAACGCTTTCAAAACCACTATCGTCTTCGTTACCCACGACCAGTGGGAAGCCATGGCGCTTGCTACAAAAATCGCGGTAATGAAAGACGGTGAGCTTCAACAAGTCGGCACCCCCAATGATATCTATGATCGCCCAGCTAACCGCTTTGTCGCAGAGTTTGTTGGTACGCCGCCTATCAATATCATCGAGCTTGACGAAGCCTCATTGTGCAGCGAGCTTGCCCGTAATCATATTCGTGCTTACGTCGGTCACGACATTCCAGGTGGCTCAATTGGCTTACGTCCCGAACGTATGTCAGTCGCAGCGGCAGATGCCAATATCGATAACCAAAAGGCGTTCAGGCTTCACGCAAAACTCGAAGGTATTTTGCCAACAGGTGGCAGCTGGATCTTGGAATTTAGCGTGGCTGATCACCGGCTACATGTGAATACCCAGACTCCTCCGCATTATAAAGAGGGAGAGTCACTTTCATTGGTTATCAACAATGACAATTTACATTTGTTCGACAACCAAGGTTTAGCGATTGATATGCCGTGCATGTCATCGACATCTCAACAACAGTTTCAAAAGTAACCGCTTATTCGGAGTTAATTGTGAAAAGGACCAACATGAAGACTACAACTTTAGCTGCCACTCTGGCATTGACCCTCGCGGGTGCAGTACAAGCGGCTGACAGTAATGATTTTGACCTAAATGCATTGATTGAAGCGGCTCGCCAAGAAGCGCCTATTACGGTTTACGCGCCATCAGGAAAAATTGTCGAAACAGCTAAAAACTTCACCGAGAAATACGGTGTGCAAGCAACAGGTAATAAAGTGAGCAGCTCAGCGCAAGTTGAAATGCTTATCCGCGAATACCGCGCTAGCAACATCCGAGGTGATGTCGTCATTACCGGTGATGCATCAGCAACGATGGCACAACTTGTCCCGATGGGCGTTGTGGAAAGCTGGGTGTCCCCTGTTGTGGCAGAGTCTATTCCTGAAAACGCAAAGAACCCGCTCATTGTCTACGGTGACCCAGCGGTTTGGACTTACAACTCAGAAGTACATGACACCTGTCCTATTTCAAACATCTGGGAGCTAACTGATGAAAACTGGCAACGTAAAGTCGCTATTCCAGACCCACTAAACAAAGCCGCTTACCTAGATTGGTTCAACCAACTTGCTGCACACCATGATGACGCCGTCGCTGAAGCCTATGAAGTGCATTATGGCAAGCCTCTAGAAACGAATGAAGCCTCAGCGACTGCGGCATGGGTTAAAGCATTGGCACAAAACTCACCGCTTCCAACCGATTCTGATTCTGCAGCCGGTGATGCAGTGGGCGCACCAGGCCAAAAAGACACGTTCATGGGTCTAATGTCGACAGCTAAATTCCGAGACGTTGCCAGCGGCAAAGTTCACCTCGCAATCTGTGAAGGCCTTGAGCCTTTTGTTGGCTGGTCAACCCCAGGTTACGGTGTAATGTCTACAAAAACTGAAAGCCCGAATGCAGCGAAATTGTTCTTGCACTTCTTGATGACTGAAGAAGGGATCAGCAATCAAACCGTTGACGGTAAAGTGTCAGGGAACCAAGCCATTGCCCCTCACCCTAAGGAAGCTTCTGGTGTTCAAAAAATCTATAAGCATGTTCTGCAGTACAACGCAGAGACAGGCCTTGATGACTTTGACCACCGCCAAGACTGGGCCGATCTATGGCGCATTAACTTCTCACGATAACACTACTTATTAAACGCCAGCGATTGCTGGCGTTTATAGCCAACTTTAACACTGAGCTATGACACAACTTACTGAAACTTGTCTAGACAAACGATTAGATACTGCACTTGAGATCGTCCGCGAAGCCGGTGATATTGCTTTAGCCGCGTTTAGAGCCATGACACCGGAAAAAATTGCCTTTAAAGGCCCTCAAGATTTCCTTACGGCAACTGACCTTGAAGTGGAAACATTGATCCGCCGCCGCTTGAGTGACTTTTTCCCTGAAGACGGCATTCTGGGCGAAGAAGCCGGTGGTGATGTTCAAAATAATACGTGGATCATTGACCCCATTGACGGTACTGCCAATTTTGCCAGAGGGATCCCCCACTTTTGCATTGTGCTGGGCTTTGTCAGCCAGAATAAAACCCGTTTTGGCATCATTTATGACCCTTGCCATGACGAGCTATATGTTGCTCAGGATGGCAAAGGGGCAACATTGAACGGCAAGGCAATAAAAGTCGCCAACACGACTTCGTTCTGCTCCGCCAACCTCGAGTTAGGTTGGAGCCAGCGTGTACCCAATGAGCGCTACCTAACTTCATTACAGGGCTTTTTAGAACTTGGTGCCAATGTACGCAGAAGTGCTTGCGGCGCACTAGCCTTGGCATATGTGGCGGTTGGTCGAACTGACGGGTATGTCGAGCATCATATGAACCCGTGGGATTGTGTTGCAGGCTTACTCCTAGTTAGTGAAGCAGGGGGAATAACTAACCCGTTTACTGCTGACAATAACTGGCCGCAAGGCGGCGCTGTGCTCGCTAGCACACCACAATTTGCTCGGACTATTGCCGATATCACTGGAATTACAATCGATTAAAACGCTATACGCACGAACACAAGGAACACAATGAAAATTGCACCTGTATACCAACGAGACCCAGCCCACCTAGTTGCAACCAACATTGGGCCTGAAGGCCAAAATCTATATTTAGGCGGCTATGATTCAGCTCGGGATCTAGCTCTACAAAAAGAGCTGGGAATCACTACACTCGTTAACTGTGCTGTTAACCTGGACATCAACTACGTAACTGAACCGTACCTTGAAGCCGAAGACAGTAAACTATCAGGTGGCAGTGGCATCATTCGCACCTACAAAATGGGATTGATAGACGGACCAGGTAACCCGCATCATATGATCCTAGCGGGTTATTACTTACTGGACGGTGCGTTTAACCAACAGTTACCAGATAAGCCGAGTTACCCTAACCGTGAACGTGGCAATGTACTCATTCACTGTCGTGGCGGACGTAGCCGCTCTGTAGCGATTGCCTCACTTTATATGCACCGCAAGCAACCAGACCAATACCCTACTTTACAATCAGCGATAGATGCTGTTCGTGAACGCCGTGATCTTCGCCCTGACGAGTGGTTTGAAACACCTAAGCCAAGCTTGATTGAAGCAATAGAAAAAGCGAATCAGATGCTAAACCTACTTGAAGAACATGGCTTTAGCTGATCCTTCATTGCAATAAGAAGATACGCTCGCAAAACTTGTAATACCATGCCTGCGGTTGCAGGCATTACCGTTTTTGAATTAAACAGGACAGATATATGGCCGGTACTGGAAACCGCTTTGTCAGTGCACAACAAGTCGCCGAATATGCTGGCGTTTCACGTTCAGCCGTCTCGAGAACGTTTACCGAAGGGGCCAGTGTATCGGCAAAGACGAGAGAGAAAGTGTTGGCTGCTGCACAGGAGCTCGGTTATCACGTTAATCACCTAGCCCGTGGCCTTCACGATACCAGCAATATTGTCAGCCTGATCACCACTGATATCAACAGCCCTTTCCAGTCAGCATTCATTGATGAACTGACTCAACAACTGCAGAAAATTAATAAAATTGCACTTGTCGTGAATACCAAAGCCAATGATGAGGATGTTGATACCGCGCTAACGCAAACTCTCAATTTCAGAGCTGAAGCTTCTATTGTCCTTTCAGGGCAACCCCATAAAGATCTTATCGACAAATGTATTGCGAATGGCCAGCATGTTATCTTAGTTAACCGCAACCAAGTTTACGACAATGCTTACAACATTCGGCTAGACAACCATGCTGCAGCCTTTGAAGCATTGGCAATCCTCCAGCAGCAAGGGTGTAAAAACCTCCTACTGGTTAACTCCGGCATTGGCTCTCCCGGTCTAGTTGCCAGGGAAAAGGGGTTTGTTGATGCCGCTAACAAAGCCGGCTTGTCAGTGAGTGTGGCCCGTTTTGGTGATACATCCTATGAGTCGGGGAAACACATCGCCAAGCAACTCAAAGTTATCCCTGACGGCGTCTTTTGCGTTACCGATTTGCTCGCCTGTGGTTTTATAGACGGCTTAAAACAGCAAGGTATAGAAATCCCTAAACACACTGTCGTCATTGGCTTCGATGATATTAATCAAGCAAGCTGGGATGCTTATCAACTGACAACATTCCGACAGCCACTAACCAGTATTTCCCAGCACATTATCCAATGTTTACAGGCAAATAATACGGTACTCAATGGTGAATATACCTACTTGCTC
>NZ_JACSOF010000240.1:0-5676 GCF_014349205.1 Photobacterium sp. BZF1 | reverse complement strand
GCTGTGCCATCCCCGCTGCAGACTATTTCGAAACCCCGTTAGGTAAAATCAAAATTGACACACAATTTGTTGAAAAGCTAAAGGAAATAGATGATATTGAAGTATCGGATCAGGTTCATGCCCTAGAGCACAGCCTCGAAGTGCAATTGCCTTTCCTGCAGTCATGTTTAGATGACTTCACCCTGTTACCGCTCTTGACCAGTAATGTAAATCCGGCGCATGCCGCCAAGCTTATTGATGCCCTATGGCAAGATGACGACTGCTTGCTTGTTGTCAGTAGTGATCTGAGCCATTTCCACTCCTATTCGGAAGCCCAGCGTATTGATAGCCAAACCTGCAGCATGATCGATAACTACCAGCCTTCCCTCGTTCCGGAACAGGCATGTGGTTCAACCGGTATCAATACATTACTACTACTAGCCAAACAAAGGGGATACACACTCACACGTAGAACATTAATAAATTCCGGCGACACTGACGTCGGAGATAAGGAGAGAGTCGTAGGATATGTCAGCTATCTCGTTTCAGAACCTCAATAAAGGTGAGCTAACCCAACTTTTGGATGTGGCCCGCGATGCCATTCGCGGCCATTTCGCAGATGATCTTCCCCAGCCTCCCCGACTTGATTTATACGGCAAGAAACTACTCCAACCTGGAGCTTGCTTTGTTACCCTAACGGTTGATGGCGAACTGCAAGGTTGCCTAGGGACAACCGTGGCCCACTCCCCACTGGTCATGGAGGTCCATAATAAGGCCCGTGCTAGCGCTTATCAGGATCGCCGTTTCATGCCGCTAGTCGAAGAACAACTCGATGGTTTAGTGGTCGAAGTGTCGGTTCTGACCCAGCCGGAAGATCTCGATGTCGACTCCGAGCAAGCCCTCATCGACTACCTAACAAACAACAAAGTGGGCCTCATCCTCTCGGACAACCACCAGCAGGCACTCTTCCTACCGCAAGTGTGGGAAAAGCTGCCCAAGCCAGAAGATTTTATCCGACAACTGAAGCTCAAAGCCGGTTGGAATGCTGTTTACTGGTCACCCTCGATGAAAGTTCAAACCTTTGATGTAAATAGCATCAGCGGTAAGTATCATTATTAAGTGAGGGGCGATTGGCGATTGGCGATTGGCGATTGGCGATTGGCGATTGGCGATTGGCGATTGGCGATTTTAGAGCTCATCAGTCGAAATAAACAAGGCTCATATTTTCGAGCCTTGTTTACTCCAACCAACCTTAATGACTACTTCGTCATCAACCCATAGGGCTTGCCGGTGAATATTTCCGGCTGTTTCTGAATGGTTGGCACTGCATGGGCACCTTGCCAATCCAGCAGCATGATAGCGAGGACATTGCGGTGCTCGCCATCTAGCAGGTCGGTGCTGCCATTGACTGCAGGTATAATCCCTGCCTGGCGGTTAAGGGAGCGCTGTATCGCCTTGCGGGTCTTCTCGACCACAGGATCATTCTCCAAACCTGCCAGCAAGAAGTTGATCCCCACTTCCGCAATCACATCTTCTTTAGAACGAGCGATAATGGTATCGATATTCGCGCGGTAGTAGTCGAAGATCCATTGGTGATCCGACTCTTTGACCGGATGCTGGTAGTAGCCAGTATCGGCAAAGATTATGTGGGTCAGGCCGTACACCTTGTTCATGAACTGCTGATCGGTCAACTGTGCATCTTGGCTGTCTGGGTATGTCGCTTTGAATGCCGAAGTAAACTCCTCGACGACATCCTGTTCGCCTAACTGACGTAACCAATAAACCTGATTGGCCAGTTGAGCCGCCCACGCCCTGATCATTTCAGGATCGGTCGCATACTTTTCGAAGTCATACCGGCGGATCACTTCTCGCAATTTCGCATCCTCGCGGTGCTTCAGGCCATACTCGTTGGCACGTGCCATCGAACCTAACAGGTCAACACCAAGGTAATAATACTCTGGCTGGTCTTTGGTTGCTTCGTAACGCAAATCACTTCGTACATCATCTTTTATCTCGTAGCGAGCGAGACGCTGTGCAGAATACTCGGCAATTTGTTCAGGCGTATTAACTTCGGTGGCAAAGTAATTCAAACGGCTGGCAACACGGGCCATGTCTGACCATATTGCTGCTTGGTATTTAGGGTCTTGGGTTTGGCGGTACATTCGCAGGCCATAGTGGCCCATTTTGAAAGCAGGAAGGGTAAAAAGCTGGCTTTCATAACTCTGGCGGATACGGTCCGCATCTTGCTCAAAACTGGCTTGCTCTTCAGCTGACGTTGGGCCGGCATTCAGGGGCAGGCCTTGCTCGGCCGCTGACTGGACATCAGCCAAGGCCACCGACGAGGAAACCATTGCACCGACCACCAACGAAGGCAAGATTCTCCGATGAAATACCTTCTGTAATTTGTTGCTTCCCCGTCCCATTGAAGACTCCCTGCTCATTCCGCTAAACATTTAGCCAAGACGCTAGCAAAGCCTTCTATCTATTACGTCAGAAAACTGTAAATTTGTGCTCGTAGATGTGATCGAGATAACAATAGCAAAAAAGACCTCCCGTTAGGGGAATTAGAGTATCAAAGACATCAATGCCTCCCCCTCATCCTATAATTTCACGGAAGGTCAGGTTGATACGCGGCGTATCAACTCGCTGGGTTTTCGGTACCGCATGTTGCCAATAGGTTTGCAGATCCCCTGCCATCACCAAGAGTGAACCATGATTAAGCTGATACTCTTGTTTTTCCTTACTTTGTTTATGCCGCAATACAAACCGCCGCGTAGCGCCAAGGCTGACTGAGGCGATAACGGGCTGCTCGCCCAGTTCGGGTTCGTTGTCCTGATGCCAGCCCATTGAATCTTTGCCGTTACGGTAAAGGTTTGCCAATACAGAATTGAAATTCACCCCCAATAGCTCATTCAGCTGCTGGCGAATAACCTGCAGGGTCGGCGTCCACGGGTCTGGCTGCATGGTCAACCCTGAGTAGGTGTATACCGCCTCGCCACACCACGCCTGTAACCTTGGCTGCCACACTTCTTTGCCGAAAATAACGATCTTTTTCTGTTGCCAATTGAGCTCATCTTCAAGCCGCTGGTAACACTTGTCAGCCAATGAAGATTCGAGGAAATGCGGGTGCCAAAATACCCGCCCCTGAGGCAAGCTTTGCCAATAACCATGGTTGGCTGCACTTGAACTAATGACGCTCATCGATAGGGATCCATTCTTGATGTTCTGGGCCAATATAGTCTGCGCTGGGCCGGATGATGCGATTGTGATCGCGCTGCTCGAACACATGGGCTGCCCAACCCGTGACGCGACTCATCACAAAAATCGGGGTAAACAGTTTGGTCGGTATTCCCATAAAATGATAAGCCGAGGCGTGGAAGAAGTCTGCATTGCAGAACAAGTTCTTCTCGCGTTTCATCACAGCTTCTACCCTGACAGAAATATCATAAAGTACAGGATCGCTGGCATCTTTCGCGAGTTTTTCAGACCAGACTTTAATCAAGGCATTACGGGGATCAGATTCGCGGTAGATAGCATGGCCGAAACCCATAATTTTTTCTTTATCCTCAAGCATCTTCATAATGCCCGATTCTGCCTCATCCGCCGATTGCCATTGCTCAATCATATCCATGGCCGCCTCATTCGCACCGCCATGCAATGGCCCTCTCAAGGTACCAATCGCCGCACAGACACAGGAATAGATATCAGACAGGGTCGACGCACACACCCTAGCGGCAAATGTCGAAGCATTAAATTCATGCTCGGCATATAAAATAAGCGAGCAATGCATGACTTGCTTATGCATATCAGGTGGCGTTTCACCGGTTAGCATTTTCAAAAAATACCCGGCAATACTGTCTTGGTCGCAATAGGTTTCTATCTTTACCCCATGATGACTATATCGGTACCAGTAACAAATAATGGCGGGCAGCAGAGCCAGTAGCCGGTCTGCTTTGTCGTACTCTTCGCTAAAACCATGCTCTTGTTCGAGGTTACCCAACATCGAGCACCCTGTACGCATCACATCCATCGGATGTGCATCGGCTGGGATCTGCTCCAACACCAACTTAAGCGCAAGGGGGAGGCCCCGGTAGGAAATCAACTTGGTTTTGTAGGCGGCTAGTTCAGCTCGGGTTGGTAGTTTGCCTTTGAGCAGCAGATAAGCCACCTCTTCAAACTCAGCATGCTGCGCCAAATCGGAAATGTCGTAACCACGATAGGTTAAGCCAGTACCGGTTTTTCCCACTGTACACAGTGCCGTGCTGCCAGCAGTTTGTCCGCGTAAACCTTCGCCGCCAAGCGGCTTGAGCGAATCTGGCATGGTGCCCCTCCCTGTCGAATCAAGGTTAATACCCAAATGCAGTAACTTTGTTATATTCAAAAGCCTAGGTCAGGAAACACCATAAAACCACTCGTAGCGTGCTTATAAAGCTCTTTATTTCAGCGCGATATCTACCCATACCAAGCGGTGATCAGAGCCCGCTTGAGGTCGCTCCCTTCCTCGTTCATCGGTGATCAAGTGCCGAAGTGGATCTTTCTTGTCAGGCCAAAACACCCCACTTTGCAGGATGTCCAAGTTGGCTGACGGCAGAACATAATCAAGCCGCAATCCCGATATGTGCGTCCATTCACTTGGCCGTCCCCGGCGTTGCTGCCATGGCCTGAGGAAACGCCCTCCCAAACTCTTGGGAGTCATTCGCCCTGAAGACACCGTGCGATGGACTTTCGGATGCAACAGCAGATCACGGATCGCTGTTTTGATGCCATCGCCATCAGCCATATCGGCATTGAGATCACCCAATACGACAAAGCGGCTATCTGGCTTGAGTCCACCCGCTTCGCCCTTGTCATCAACAAGGTAGTCGGCATCCTCAAGGATGTTTTTCAGCAAGACCAATTCGTCGTGGTTGCGGCGGGCATTGCGCTTTTCATGCCCATCAAATACGGGGGGCGTTGGGTGGCAACATACCAAATGAAGGTGCTGGCCATCGACCTCTACCGGAACAACGACATGGTTTTTCGAAGACAAACGAAGTTCAGCACTGGCTTCTTCGGAGTAATAACCTTCCGGCATCTGATGGCCCGGTAAATCTCGCCATAACAAAGATTGCCAACTTTTTATCTCTTTATCGACAATGGGGAAACGTGACAAGATGACAAAACTAAAATGACCATGATGCTCGCCGAAGCCTTGGGCATCATTGGGCAAGGTGATCTTTCCGTCGCCATCAAGGTCATTGACCATTGCCATCCCGGTATTCGAAGGCGGGCAATAGCGGTATGGGTAAGACACCGCATTCTGACCATGCTGAGGAACAGCCAAGTATTGCAGGCAAAAGTGCTCGAGTGCACCGTCATCCCCTCCCTCTCCGGGATGGTCGAATTCACACAACATCAACACATCAGGGGCGACATGCTGGATAATAGCGGCAAGTTTGGCGAAACGCTCATGATTAGGCTGCTTCAGCTGCCGCAATATTTCCCCTTGAACCGGGTCAGACATGGAAATATTGAACATGGCAACACGAGCACTTGTTGGCAAGGTACCCGAAGAGGGTTGGTGGAATGAAGAGGTATGCAAGGGGATCACTCACGACTGATTTAGAAACATCAGTATACCCACTTCTGATAATTCACTCATCAGAAATGGGCTACTAAGTTAATGAAATTACTACTCTGTCAACTGAGTGATAGCCA
>NZ_JACSOF010000239.1:0-5802 GCF_014349205.1 Photobacterium sp. BZF1 | reverse complement strand
ATGAAAGGGTTATATATTTTTGCTGTAAGTATTTGTGGTCATTAATATAGGTGTATTTTGTTGCAAAATGCGAAGTATGCCGGTGGCATTCACTTTGGTGTGAGAAAGTAAATGCCAAAGATATAACACTACTGTTCAACCAACTAATTCAGTTTTTGCCAATTTTTCACAATAGGGTTGTTTAGTTATCTGGTCACTTATATAAATCACCTTGATATCATTTTCGTGGTGGATAAAGGCTACTCGGCAACTAATAGTTGAAGTCAGAACTATTTTATATTCTTGAATCCTGATGCCATTGTGCATCAGTTTTTGTGCGTATTTGATTTTGTAACTATTAGTGTTTAGGAGGGAGGGCAACCTTTCTTCAATGTCTAATTCTATTTCTTTTTTGAACCTGGCGTATTTCGAGAAAAAACGACGTAAATGATTGTTGTTATCATAAGTTACTGTGCCAAATAACTGCATACTTAATATCACCATTTAACATTTCATAACTGTGTCAGTTTATACACTGTAGGGAGAGGGAAACGTGATCTGGGCTATGCCCACGGGTGTCTGTAACACGTTAATTATGTTTCTAAGATTTACCAGATGAGCATTGAGTTTGTTAAAGGGCCCAGATCTGGGCATATTCGTGATTAAGGTATTGTGGATTTCTCTATTGGAAAAGTGGTAAGTAGTCCGGAAATCGTTAATAGCTATATCAACTAGTTAAAGCTGAATCCAAAGAAAGCCGGAAATTAATTAAGGGCAATAAGCCGGAATTTTTCTAACTACAAATATAAAGCTGGAAAAACAGCATGTTATAAAAACATGGGGGGCTTCGGCTTCTTATCTAAATGTAGTTTAAATGGCGTGACTAATAAATATACAGAAAGGAAGTTTGCTAGAAGGTCTTAAAATTGGAGCTATTAAGATGAAAGAAAGAGCAGCAAGGTAGCTGCTCTTTGAATGAGGCTAGTTAGATGTGTTGATTTTTAGCATTTTTTCCACATCTTGAGAATTGTGAGAGTGGAAAAATGCTTTGTTGATATGTGGGTTTGTCTTGCAGCGACGAATTTGTCCTTTGGCAACTAGCGTATTGAGCTCTGTTTGGTTAATGCCAAGAAGTAATTTGACGATTTTTGCTGTCATATAAAATTCTTTTTGTGACAGCATCTGTGAGCTCCAGCTTTCCAGGTCAGTTTTTCGCCAACATAGAGAATGAAATCCGTGATTAACTGAAGTCCTGTAAGTTTGAATGCGCTGGTCTGTAAGTAGCTCCCCAAGCGAACTGCCGCATTTCTCAAACAAAAAGTCTTTTCGAATGGATTCAAGACAAAGATAGTGTTCTGCATCTCCTTCGGCAAGGGGGATTACAGCTAGTAGCTTGGCAAAGTCTCTTAGGTCAAATAACATACCAGAGATAGATTTGGCGCTTTTGAACGGTACGATCACTTTTTCCTTAATTAGAGATGATACTTCTTCAAAGGTTGAACCAAGCATTTGTTCTACGACCCATAAATCGCCGATGAACCTGGTGGACTCATTATTAATTTCTTGTCCCTGTAGCTTAAATGCTTTTCTAACCTTATTTTTTATAGCATTCGTTGCCTGCCATTTTGTGAAAGATGGTGTGAGGCAGGGTGAGTTATCAGCCGAGATGATGGATGTATCGATTACGATACTTGGGTATTGCATAGCATCATGACTGATCACTTCCATATCTTTGCGAGCCTGTTCAATCTCGAGCGCATATTGTTTACGGGCTGCTGGTTTTGTTAGTAACTCATAGGTTGCTGTAAGGATCTCAACAAGATCTGGAATCGAATAATTTTCTAGGTATTCAGATTTGCCAGGTAGTTGGTCATATGGTCTTAGTAGTTGTCCTGCTGTATCGAGAAGGCTTTTGGATGCATCCTTGAGTGCTTTTCCTCTCAGATTGATGAGACCGTTTAGGTAAGACGGCAAAGAACCAAACGTGTCTCTGAATTCACTCAACTGGCAGGAGCAATAGCTGCAGCAATCATCGTTTATTGCTTCAAAAGATAAAGACTCATTACAGGATGGGCATTTATCTATAAGTTGAATACCATGCTTGGCACAGTGCGTCTTGAGTGAAATCTGCCAATCAATGTTTTGAATCCTTGAATGAGCCAGACAAGCTGGGCAATATCGGGCAACACTCTTAAGCAGTGGTGATAGTTTTGTTTCAGTTGCTTGCTGCTCGAAGTGGTTAATGGTTTCTTGTACGCACTCATCTGCAAGGGCTTGTAGAACTTTGATGACATATGTATAGGAACCTGTTTGTTTGAAATTAGTACAATGACTGGGCATTACATTGCATGCACTTAGTATTTCGTTGGTGTTTATGCAGCAGTTACTTTCTGCGAGTCGAGCGATAAACCCTTGAACACATTCATTGGCTTCTGGAGTCAACGAGTATGGTAGCTTCAATTTACCCATCATCTATGCCTCAAAGCTCGTTTTTAACCAGTGTTCAACGTCGAGCAAGCTAGCCTCAAATGGGTTAAAACCCAATACATCTGATGGTTGGAACTCTTTCTCGAAAGCACTTTCTATATCATTCATGTCAATTAGCTTTTTGGCAGGGTTTGTCCTAATAGCCAGCTCTATTAATGTATGCCAGAGTCCAGGAAGACCGTCACAAGCAATATATAGACGGGTAAGAAAGTCGTCACTGAAATCGACATGATCTACAGGGCAAGCTTCGCGATACATGTTCACAAAGGCTTGAAACTCTCGGTTCCCCTTATGAGGAGGAGCGAAGCGCTCTAGCCGAGAGGTGCCAAGAAAACGGCGTCGCAATTGATCGTCAGATCGAACGAGCTTTTCTGCAACAGGTTTGCCTACTAGGATGAAAGCACACCCTGTTTCGCGCATGACGGTTTTGTAGAAGTCACATACGACTGATTCATGATTGGCTTTATACTTTTCCGTAAAGTGATGAACTTCGTCATTGGCGATGACTTTATATCCATGTTTATTTATCAGCTCTATGATTTGCTTAGTTCGTCGAGCTTCTGTATGTCTTTGGTTATCTAATTTTGATGCCCCCATTTCTTCATAAAATGCACTTTGCAAAGCTTTGAGGCTCGATGGTGAAGGGGCCTCAACAAAAAGAAAAGTATCGCAGTTAATGTCTTCGTGAGGGTGGTTTTTTATGATGTGAGTTTTGGTCACCTCTAGCATTGCTGTTTTGCCGGCTCCTGCGTCTCCAAGGATCAGTACACTTCTAGGAGTTCCACCATCAACAGTACTATTTATACACATTTCAATTTTTCTGAAGGCGAGTTTTGCACTTTTGTGCATAATGTAATTATTTTGGAGTTGTTCTAATACATTCATACAAATAATCTCTCTATTTTTTAGAAAATGTTGTCATGCCGAAGTCATCATCTTGATGCTGGCGAGTTGTTGTGCGTTGTTTTGTTACTTTTCCACTCTGGTTCAAATGAACTGTTTCGTTGAGTAGCTCCTCAGTTAGTTCACACGCTTCATAGCCAGTTCTTGCATCTTTCGCGTTTGATTTAGGTTTGTTTCCTGCAGTATTTACGGCTGGCTCAGCTTTAACTCGTTTCGCTGTTTTATGTGCTTCTTCCCGGATCTTATACTCGGCAATACAGGCCTCTGCTGGCTTGTGTCTGCGTAAAGTTTTCATCTGCGCTAAATGATCCTCCAGCGTTGTTCCTGGTTGTATTACAGGTTTTATTGAAGGAACCCTAAGAAGTTCTGAAGTGCCTGGGTTTATTACAAAAATTGAGCTCATATCTAGAGGCTCGACGTAGAATTGAAGATCAATACTTCGCTCGATATCGAGGAGCTTTTGTAGTTCAGGGCTGTTGTAAAATGTATAGTATTTGTTGATACCGCTCCTATAGTTAGCTTTCCCTGTTTCTAAAGTTCCAGAGCGAGAAAAACGAATATCGAAATCGTCTGGTAAAAATGGTTTGGTTCGCTCAAATGAAGATTGCCAACGTTCGAGAGGCGTTTTAGTATCACCCGTTTGCTTTGTTATTGCATATGAGTCCACAATCCAACTGTTTAAATACTCCAGGTACTTATCCACAGTGATGGCTTTTCGCTTATTTATTTTGTCCTTTTTTCCTTCATCACGAATGTCTTCATAGGAGCACGGTAGCGTTACCTCGAATTGGTTTTTTATTTGGTAGATAAAATTTTCTACATACGGCTTTCTATAAGGGGCTTGGACTTCTGTGGTTTGATAGAGAATGCCAAAATCACCAACAAGGTTGTTGATGAAACTCTCTTGACTAAAACCAGAACCAGCATCAACAACAATCTGTTTGATAAGGCCACAACAATAAATTGCGTCCCCAGTAATTGTGGACAATATTGGATTTTGCATTGCTTGTTTGACACATAGGCGGAAACAGTTTGCACTTTCCCCTCTTTCCGAAAGAGTAACAATTGCTAATGGCATACGACTGTAAGTATCAATGGCAACACAGAAAAAAACTCGGCTAGAGATTTCTTCTTTTCCATCAGTTTCTGTAATCAGTAGAGTCTTCGGACTATAGAAATCAAATTCGACCCTATCGAGAATATTCTCGACATGAAATCGCTGGAAATAATCCCTCATGGTTTGTTTTAGAGCAACTGAACCTTTACGCTTTTGGATTTTTTCAAACTGAGGAACTTTTTTGAGTTGCTGGCGAAACCACTCGATACAAGGGACATCAACGTCACATAAATTTAGATCGGTCAGGCAGTAGCCCTTAAAACTATCATATAATGAACGTTGTGTGACTTTTCCTCCTTTAAGGTAATGTTTATATATGTATTGTTCTGCTTTATGTTCAAGGAATACAGGGTAACGTGAACCTCTAAATCCTTTTTGTTTATGCTTCGGTAAAAAAACCTCCAGGTACCAACCGTATTTGCGAGCATTAGATAAGTGTTCGTATAAGCGGGATTTGCCAAGTGCGGGTACGCCAATTTTGTCAGCAACCTCCTTGATAGCCTTAGTTGTGATATTTTTCTCAGTCCTGAAGGCTTGAGCTAACTTCATGGTACATATTGCTTTGTCCCTATCAGATAGGGTATGTACTGAACTTAAAGTCGGCTGCTTGTATACAGGTGCAACATCTAACTTACTCTCACGTATAGCCTCACAGACTTCTGTGATACTTAGGGATAAAGGTCTTTTATCTTCATGATAGAAAGTATAATAGTTAGAGCCAATGTGCTTGAGGATGTACTCCTCATGGTTGTACATGACTGCATCATTAGTATTTAGTTGCTTAATATTAAACATAGAATTTTTTTGTATATCTGCTGTTTAAGTCGAATAATTTCTTGTAGTTAAATAATGACTCATCACTGTTAATCAGGAACGTGATCCCTTTTTTTTTAAAATGAGCCGAATAACATCAAATTTTTCTTTGAATGGTTTTACATGGTTCTTTGGTTTTACTTCAATTACACGCCATTCTCCATTTGCCATTTTTACGAGAAAATCAGGAGTATAGTGATGCTGCTTACCATTAAACCAGTATTTGATGGTAAATGGCTGTGCACACTGAGAAATAACATTAATGTCTAATTCGTTGATTAAAGCCTGGCAAACTTCTCCTAAGCTCTCAAGTTTAAATGTTACGCCAGCTTTAAGACTTTTAATTCTGTAAATGTTACTCACTCTAGAGTGTCTTTTGATACTTCTCATACATTCATTCCGATTGACTTGGTGATGCTGAATGATAGCGCCAAAAAATATAGTTTCAAGTCTAAGAAATTATATTTTTTCATGCGTTGGTTAGTATTGATATAATTAATTGG
>NZ_JACSOF010000238.1:0-5881 GCF_014349205.1 Photobacterium sp. BZF1 | reverse complement strand
GGAATAAAGCCTATATCCATGACTATACTAAAAGGTAACTTACCCAGTGGCAATCATGGATATACTGATAAAACAAGGAGATGTGCCATGCAACACCCTGTCCATACGTTCCGCAATGCACTCGTAACTATTATCGAAACGCAATCTCACCGTTATTGCCACCTTCCCCGCTGGCAAGAGCTCAATGCCTTTCCGTATGGCTCCTGTGATTTAGCCAACAACATGCTGGCAATGTATTTAAGAGAGCAAGGCTACAACCCCAAGGTGATATGGTGTCGGAATAACTTAACCGATTATCCTGAAATTCTCAGCCATGTGTGGCTTGAAGTCGATGATAAATTTATTGATATCACCATTAACCAGTTTCCCCGCCTTATTCGAGAACGAGTCCATATTGTGAATAAATATGATATCGGTATTCTGAATGAAATCTATTTGCATTGTCGGGAAAATAACCAGTTCGAAGAAAGAGAGGTCGATTTACGAAACCATGCAGGGTGTGCAGATGAGATATATCAGGCCGTCGCAGAACTTGCGCGAAAACTCTCATGCATTCACAAAGTAAATGTATAAAAAAGATTTATCACACAATTGTGGAAGCAAGACATCACTTTGTGATCTCACGCGCATAGGAAAAAGCATAATTATTACTGGATCACAATTTTGATATCTGGAATGCAATATATTGCTGCCCACCTTGTGAAGCATATTAAACAAAAACAATGAAAAAGAATCTTATTGCCCTTGCCCTTAGCGGCCTACTTAGCCTTTCCTCGACGTCTGTCCTGGCTGACAATGCTGCCCCGCAGCAGAGTGTACAAGCCAGCGCTGAATACAGCCAATTTATTACCAAACGCCAGGTTGTTGACCAACTGCTTGCCGATGCCGTTACCGCATTTAAATCTCCAGCCCGTATTTCCCATGCTGGGTTTACCGCCAAAATGCCGAGTAACATGGAGATTGTGACCAATCGCCTGCTTGAAGCCTACCAGCTAGAACCCTACCGCACCGACTTGTTGATCTCTGCGGCTAATGCCCAGATCTACAACAAAAACGTTGATCGCGCGATTGAGCTATTCGAACAGGTTCTGACTGTTGCACCTCAGGATGTCGATGCCCATGCCTACCTTGCGGTATGGCAACAATTCAAAGGCAACACCGAGGCATCCCTTGAGCATATGAACACGCTCAAAACCCTCAATGCCGGACGTGCCGCTGACATCCAACGTATCTTCGATACCGTGAACCGCATTGTGGCAACACCACTGAAAGAAAAACAAGATAAAGCCTACGAAGGCAATACGGCGATTGTTACCCTTGGTTATGCCCTAAACCCAGACGGCAGCATGCATGATATTCTGGTCCAGCGCCTTGAAATGACCTTGGCAATGGCCAAGGCCCAGCCGGATTCAATGATTGTACTAACCGGTGGCGTGCCTCGTAACCACAAAACCGAAGGCAAGCTGATGGCTGACTGGCTGGTTGAAAAAGGCATTGCCCGCGACCGCATTATCGAAGACAACTACGCCCGCAGCACAGTAGAGAACGCGCTTTACAGTAGCTACGCCTTAGCCCGCCATGATATCGACCACGCGACGATCATCAGCTCGGCAAGCCACGTCCGTCGAGGTCAGTCTTTGTTCGAGATCGCCTCTTGGCAAACAGGCCCGACAGACATTACGTTCGACACCGTTTCAGCTGCTGACAAACCGTTGGAAGAGCTAAAAGTGCCATCTGAAGGTGAACTACTAGGCATCTACCGCGATGCACTGCGTACCTACGGCATGTGGAGCTACCGTTCTTACCCACTTGAGCAGCGTTAAGCCGGGGATAAAGCCAAGAAATTCTTCAACCAAGGCAGCCAAATGGCTGCCTTTTTGATTTAGAGGGTTAGCTAGCCGGTTACCAAGACTTGCTGAAACGATGATCAAGGCTGAACTTACCCGGCCCCACGACCATAAGGGCTCCAAAACCGCCAGCAATGGCAATATTTTTCATCAGGTGTATTGTCTGGCCACCATCTTGTAAATCGAAGTGAAAAATAAGACCAGAGAACACACTAAAACCCGCAATAACCAAAGACAGCGATCGGGTAAAACTGCCAAACAGAATCGCGAGCCCACCGCCTAGCTCCAGCAATATCACCAAGGGCAATACATTCCCCGGTACACCCATTGCTTCCATATAAGTTTGGGTTCCGGCATAGCCTGCTATCTTTCCCCATCCCGCCTTAACAAAAATCATAGCCAGCATCACCCGGGATACTAACAATACATAGGGAGATATCCGATCCAACATACAACGTCCTTACCTGTGCAATTAAATTGCGGCAAGATTAATTCCTTCCAAAATAAGATCATATCGCAAGAATTAGGACAACTTGTTTGAAATATCAGGCGAAACCTTTGCAAACAATTTAGTTCTATAAACGCATTGAAAAGTGGGCTTAATAATTTATGGTCACTAGGACTTGTTGATGTGGTAATTGGAATTGAAAAAGTTAAAGCACACCCTATCGTTAGATACCTTACAAATCTTGGATGTCATCGCCAGGGAAGGGAGCTTTGCTGCAGCCTCACACCATTTAAACCGTTCAACGTCGGCATTGAGCTACCAGATCCAAAAGCTAGAGGATGAGCTCGGCGTGCTTGTCCTCGATAGATCAGGCCACCGAGCCGCCTTTACCCAAGCCGGCAAGCTACTTGTTGACCAAGGGAGATTGTTACTTAACGCTTCGGACACACTCCATCGCCAAGTCCAAGAGCTCGCACAAGGATGGGAGGGCCATCTAAACATCAGCTATGACGGAATCATAGGTTCGGAGCTACTCCTTTCTCTGATGGCTGAATTTTGCGAACTCAGCCAAACCAAACTGACGGTCAAAGAAGAGATCCTTACTGGCGGTTGGGAAGCGCTCAGTACCGGGCGAACCGATATCCTGATCTCCTCACGCCCCAAATTATTACCTAATGAAATCAACACAACTTTGCTGGGAAAAATGGAAATGATCTGGGTTGCCTCCGCCACCAGTCCGATTCACAACGAACCCTCACCTTTACAAGAGGATATTAGACAGCACTACCGCATTATTGCCGTTTCGGACACTGCCCACTCCCACCCTAAGCTAACGAAAAATATCCTCACCGATCAGCCGGTTTACACGGTGAGCACTATGGATGACAAAATCAAAGCAATAATAGCCAGTATCGGGATCGGAACCGTGCCCCGTCCTCTGGTTCAAAAGGAGTTGGAAAACGGTGTATTGATAGAGCTGGGCACCGCCCGGGAAGTCGATATTCTTCTGGCCTGGCAAAGAGCCGAAATGGGAAAAGCAAAAGCATGGTGCCTCAAGCATATTCGTCAGCTTTGGCAACAGAAGCACCACGCTTGCAGCGCACTTTAATTGGTGCTTTTTAAAGTATTACTTGTCACGGTGAACAAACACTTTCTTTGAGACTTCTTCGCCAGACGGCGTCACTGCGGTCAAGCGTAATGAGCGTGACTGGTTACTTCGATTGAAGATGAAAACTCGCCCATCTTGGCCAGTCACCCATTTTTGTGCCATCGGACGATTGGTTGTCACTTCAGCACCGGCAACAGGCGCACCACCCAGAATAACTTTAACCCAGGTACCATGGTTCGATGGCGTTGACGTCATTTTCAGAGTCGCGTTGGCATTAAATGCTGAAGCCAACATGATCATTGTCGCCATCAGTTTTGTTTTCATGTATTTCTCCATTGATGATTAAATTGAGTCGTTGTTTTCAATGGGGAAAATATAAAGACATCGACTCACCAATCATATCGAGAAAATCAGAACAACTTGTTCAATAACTTAATGAAACAAATAGCAAAACTAACTATTCACCATCCGCTCCAGTGCCTGCATATAAAACCCTAGTGGGCCGGACAACATATCGACCTTGAGTTCATCGCCAGCCTGGCAGCTCATTGCCAAGGCATAGCCATGAAGGTAGTCCGCCAACATCGACAAGGCATTGTTACGCAGCTTTTCATCCAATGGCAGCCCCGCTGTCGCCAAATCAAAACGCTCAGTGAAAACCGTCGCCGGACCGTGGGAGGTCATGCCGAGCAAAGTCTCCAGCAATCCTGGGTATTGCGCCAGCAAGTTGAGGTAACTGTGGCACAGTTTGGCTAACTCCTGTTGCCAGTCACCATTGGGATCTGGGCTGTATAGCTTCTTAACCAGCGAAACCGTTACTGCTTCCAGCAAAGCCTGCTTGTTGGCGAAATAGTAATAAATAGCCATAGGATCGACGTCAAGATTGGCAGCCAACTTACGAATACTGGGGATCTTTCCCTCTTTTGCCATCAAGGCGTTAGCGCATTCAATGATCCGCTCTTTGCTCAGCGCCACCGATGCTGCTGCGGGCCTTCCCCGTTTTTTACCCTTGACAGTCATTCTCTGATCTCTTTAAACTTCGCATTATTCTACAATGTAGAATATTATAACTTAAACCCTGACGGCCTTCCATGCCGAGTCAAATTACAACCTCATGTTAGGAGCTCACCATGGCAAATATTGTCTACATCGCAACCAGTCTTGATGGCTACATCGCCGATAAGAACGGTAATTTGGATTGGTTACACAGTATCCCTAACCCAGAGGGTAACGATTTTGGTTTTGCTGATTTCATGGACCGAGTGGATGCACTGGTGATGGGGCGAAATACCTTCGAGACGGTATGTGGATTTGACTGTGAGTGGCCATACAGCAAACCGGTATTTGTCATCAGCAACAGCCTAAACACCATTCCCAATAACTACAAAGACAAGGCGTTTTTGGTCAATGGCGAACTAAGAGACATCCTTACCGAACTCAACAGCAAGGGTTTCAATGACCTGTATATCGATGGCGGGAAAACGGTGCAGAGCTTTATGGCTGAGGGACTGATTGATGAAATGATTATAACCACTATCCCGGTAATTCTAGGCGGTGGAACACCTTTATTTGGCGAAACAGCGTCGCCAGTAAACTTTGCACTAAAACACAGTGAGGTGCTATTGGATACCATAGTTAAAAACCATTACTCTCGGGTTTAGTGTTTTATTTCTTCTTTTTCAAAGCGCAGAGTAATATTTTAAGCTCACCGACAGTTAAAGCAGGTATCGTCACCTTGTTATTTACAGAGACGCTACCTGTTATTTCATCGGCAAGTTGATGAATTTCTTTGTCAGTCATATTTATCACCTCTTAATTAAGCCGACTATCAAACAGTCGGCTTTATATGTAGAAAGTATTAGTAAACAACATGCTCAGCGGCTAACATCCCGTAGTTAAAATCATTTTGTTGCTCTTCCTCACTTATTTCAACTTCAGCATCCATTGGTAAATCAGCCTGATGGCGAGCCGCTATAAGTTGGGTTTTCTGTTTTTCAGCCTGGTGAGCCAATCCCTTGAAACAACGGTTGCAGACGAGTTGGAAATTGATCCCTTTCTGTTTACTGAAGAAGTCCGGGCTTGAAGCCTCAACCGTAATCTCTTTGGTTTTTCGGTCCAAAGCCACGTGTACCTTGAGGTCATTAGCAAGCTGGAACTTATTCATTAGCTTACCCGATTGATAAACAATGGATGCTTTCATTGAATCAGTAATGGAAATGTTGTTATTGGTAATATGCATATTATTTTCCTCAAAGATTATTTTTCTTGGGCAGTAAATTTAACTTCCATCCCTTTATACTTAATGGAGGTTACTGAATATGATGATTTTAATTCCTTATCCAGAATATTATTGCGACATGAAGATATATAAACAGTCGTCTTTATTCTTTGTCTAAAATTATTATTCTTCAGCATGTCTTAATCTCTATTTATTTGGCTTAACTTCAATGTATCACCGTGGATTGCCGGGTATATAGC
>NZ_JACSOF010000237.1:0-5935 GCF_014349205.1 Photobacterium sp. BZF1 | reverse complement strand
TTTAAATGCTCTGGATAATGCAGAAGGCTCAGAAAAGCCAACAATATCAGATATATCTGAAATAGAAACTTCACTTTTAGATAAAAGTTCTTTTGTTTTTTCTATCCGTAGCTCTTGCATCATAGTTCTAAATGTGGATTTTTTATTGGCTAATAGTCTTTGTAAACTCCTCTTTGAAATCCCTGTCTTATGTGCTAACTTATCTATAGTCCACAATGAATCTGAAATATTCTCAAGGCAACAACATCTAATAATTTCAATCTGGGTTGGCTCTGGAATATAATCCATATTATTTAAAGGTTTAACCAACCAGTGGACAGGAAAGTTAATGATTATTTCTTCTCTATTGCCAAATGAAGCCAATGCTTTATTGACCTGTAATGTATCCGGTAGGTAATCACTTCCCCAAAATATTATAGAAACTTCTTTTTCCTTATAACTCGACCCAAGATGATTTTCAAGCAATGCCATATTATAGCCTACGATAACTGCATTAATCGGTTTCAGGTCTAACTTGATATTTCTTTTTCTCCAGAGTCTAAATACAGCTCGATTTTCATTAACTTTCAACTCATTTATTGAGCTTGGGTTAACGATAGAGTAATGCTGTAGGCATAGCAGAATATTTTCTAAAAGACTAAGCTTTCTCTCTTGATAAATATATAGTAAGTCCTCAAAGTAAAGGGCTCTACCAATTTCATAAAAAACACTTTTTTCAGATGCTGATGGTACAAGTTGAGATAAAAGTTGCAATGTTAGATCAATGTTACTGACAATATCATCAAAATCATTGGATAATTGCAATGTATCAATATGCGGCATTAGTTCCTGATACTTTTTAAGTATTCTTTTTGGATACCTAGAACGATTAAAGTTTATTTTTGACAAATCAACATCCTTTCAATTGTCTAGACACTACTCTGCTATTAAGCAGATATTAAATAATAGAATAGTCATTGATCTAGTATAATATATCACACATATTTAATCACAGTGATCAAGCATTACAGTGAGCAGAATAAGTTAGCACCTGTTTTCTACGTTTTCCTACAGGTATCTCACTTATTATTTCAAACCGTAAATAAAGGTAACTCCATTTTAAAATATATATGAGCTTTATAAGCAATCAGGAAGGTAACTGATGGGGCTTTAAAATCCCATATAAAAGAGGGCCTAATAGGCCCTATCAACATTAATACGCCTCAACGTCACTTGCAGTCTTCTCAGCTAATTTTTTCTTTATCTCGTTACACTCGGTAATAAGTAAATGCGCGTGAACTAGTTTTCCGTCAATGATGCAGGGATGACTTGGAGTACCACCTGAACTTGAACCTGCATGTAGTGTAGTGCTGAAGAACATTAAAGTAATTAGTACAAATATAATTTTCATAATTTCTCCCCCTCTTACCATGAATAAGTTATTAACGAACTATCAAATATGACTTAACCAGTGACTATCACTTGGCCATGAAGCAACCTACTACCAGGCTGTGAGATAATTGGTATGCAATTAGCAGTTCTTGCTCCGCTTGAGCTAGATTTGTAAGTTCCTACTTTGTGTAAATCACATTCACCATCCCACAAGGGTAATATTACATTTCAAACTCAATTAGTAAGTGATGTGAGGTGTCAATAGATGGTAATTTAGGCACACAATATCAATAAAACTCGAGGTTAGCTTAGACATAACAGAAACCAAAGCCCAACTTTCACCTTAGGGGATAAGCCAACGTTATACGGTAGTAAGTTTGACCTGCTACCCGCATTATGATCCAACTAAAAATTAGTGCACTCTTGCATCTTGATGATCACTTCACTGACATGATAGAAAGTAAGTCAAATAACGCTTAGGTTAAGCTAACCATTAGCAAGCTAAAACAAGGAATTAGCTCAGGTATGACAAAGTCTCTTCTCTTATTCAATTTCAATTCGTATCTATTGGGCAGTTGAAAGCCCAGTTAATGCCGGGCCCTATTTGATTTATCTCTATGCCGTTAATTCAACAGCCTCAATCTGCTCCATTTGCTTGCTCCGTTTGCGGTAATAGGTAAACAGCATACTTAAGCTAATCACCGCTGTAACAGCCTCGGCAAACAGGATACTTGCCCAGACGCCATTTTCGGTAAATAACTGAGGCAGCAGTAATACACCAAGGGCAACAAAAACAAACCCACGGCCAAGCGAAATAATTGTCGCCTGATTGGGTCTGGCAATAGCCTGGAACAGGTTGGCGATCACCATGTTCAAACCCATTAACGGCACACCGAGGAAGAACAGACTCAGTGCTTTTGCTGAAAGCGCGATCAGTTCCTCTGCGTCACCGAAGTACCAAGTTGCAATATGCGGTGCAGTCCACCAAATGAGTAGTAGGAATGCGGTGCCGCTGGCTATTGCCACCTTTAAGCCCAGTTGTAGCGTTTGGTCAATGCGCGAAACTTGATTTGCTCCATGGTTGAAACTCATAATTGGCTGGCAAGCTTGGGCTATACCCACCATAACGAATAGGGCGAAGACACCAATGTTGGTTGTCAAACCGTAGGCAATAATATGGTCCTCGCCAAACTGGCTTAAAAGGACATAGTTAAATAACAAAATTGTTAACGCAGACGTTACTTCAATGAAGAAGGTCGGCATACCTAAAGTGATAATGTCTTGTGCTTTATTAAAACCGAGCCCTTTAATACTAAGTGTTAATGAACCCTGCTTGCGTACAAAGTGACTGAGCAGGATAAGGAAGATGACGACTTGTGCGATAGCTGTAGCAATACCTGCGCCTTTCATACCCATGTCTAATTCGATAATAAAAACATAATCGAGTACTAAATTGGTGATTGCGCCAATCGACATCGCATAGGTCGCCAGCTTCGGGTTCCTATCATTTCGAACAAAGCAAGAGAGTACCCAGCCAATTGAGTAAATGATGAAGAATGGCATTAATACTGAGAGAAAGTCATAGGCCAACTCAGCCATATAACCGCTTGCTCCCATTAGTACAATAAGCTCATCAAGCCAAACCAGCGCCAATACCACACCCACGGTAGAAAACAGGGTGACGATAACCAGCGATTGATTAAGCCAGGCTTGCCCTGATTCGGTATTACCCTTACCTAAGTCAATCGACATTCTAGCCGCGCCACCAATACCTATCATCATAGCGATAGCGGTAAAAATTGAAAATGGCGGAATAACCAGTGATAGGGCACCTAGTCCATCTGCGCCTACGCCTTGGCCGACAAACCAGCCATCACCGATTATAAACAGTGATTTAATCACCATACCGGTCAAGGCTGGCCAGAGGTACTGATAAAACGATTTTGAAATTGGATCAGTTTTTAGATTGATATTCATTGTATGAGTAATCAGCAAGGTGAACGAATTGACGGGTATTATCAGTACATCGCCACCCTGATGAAATGGATTATCTGCTTATAATGTTGCACTATCTACACATCGGAGTCGAAATTGAGCTGGCGATTCCTTCATATTGCTGCGGTAGAAGCGACTAAAGTAAGCTGGGTCGGCAAACCCCAATTCCAGCGCGATCGTCTTTATGGTTTTGTTAGAAAAAGCCAGATCGCGGTTTGCCTCCAGTATTACCCTGTCGTGAATCAACTGAGTTACCGTCTTGCCAAGCTCTGCTTTAACAATCTCATTGATGCGTTTATTGGTTATCGCCAAGGCATCGGCATAAAACTGACAACTTTTTTCAGTTTTATAGTGCTGATCGATGAGTTCGATAACTTGCCCAACACGTGGGTCTCTTTCCTCTCCTTTTTCGACATTACTGGTTGAGTAGCGAAGCAAATAACGAAGGAAACAGTTAATCAGTGATTCCACCAAGGCCCAATCGCAATCTTCCCGTACGCACTCTTCCTGAATAAGAGTAAATATTGGCAATAAATACTCGTTGCTTTGCTGATCACAATCGAGATAAGGTAAGCGGTTACCTCGGATAGAAAAGACACTATCCACTAGCTGTGTACTACGTTTATTAGTTTCGACAAAACCGTGGGCGAACACCAATAAGCGAACGTTATTACTTGTCATATCAGACTGATGTACCTGCCCGGGTGTAATAGTAAAAAATCGCCCAGCTTTATTAGGGTATTCCACAAAATCAATACTTTGTTTACCGTAATCATCCTGGCACCAAACGATCTCCCAATACTCGTGTCGATGAGGTTCATTGTAAGTTTCATCTTGGCCGATAGGGCTGTCGATTGCCCTACAAGGCTCTCCTAGAATCAATCGAACAGGTTTGACGGGCTGCACTAATTTACCTCTCTCATTAAAACGCATAAATGCAAGTAATATGTATTATTGCAAATAATAGTAGTTGTTTTCATTCCAAAATTTATTCACTAGAAATTCTTATTAAAGCCGTTGAATTATAAAACCTGGCGATAAACAAACTATGCAGTGGTAGCCATTGATATCTCTGTTGCTTATAGAGTGCCATACCAACAATGAGCACACATCCATCGTCAAAAAACACAACAAAAATACGCATGATCTAAAGTACTGATGAAATGTATTAATAGGCTATGAACGAGTATTTAATCTAAACGATTTTGGGGCAAAAATGAGTTAAGGCACTTACCCTAACTCATGAAAATACAGTTAATCCCACCATGCTATCTAATCACTAGCTTGGGAATTAAATTATCAGCAGCCGTCATATATTTTTGTGATTTCATGATCTAGCAAGTTACCTGTAATTTCCCCATCTTCATTGTTATGTGGCCTTGGCAACTTAATGAACAGGTAACATCCATGCTTGGAAAGCTTACTTAAGTCTTCACTCGATTTAATGTCATCCCTAAGAGAGACAAATAGGCTGTTATCTGTGACAGAAAGCAGGCTATAACCGCTAACGTCCATCGCCGTTTCCACATCTTCTTTCTTCAGGTTCAAATGACCAAAAATGACATACAAGTCGGTTCCTGGGATCTGCGTTCTTTCCAAGGTATATTCCATACCATGCAATATGGCCTTGGCTCTTACCATTTCATCAGCCGCCCTGAATGCGCCAACAAAGCCATCAAGTGCCGCTATGCGGGAGTCTGACGATACATTTAAAAAGCGCGGAGCTGCAGTGACAGCAATAATGCCCAGAACGACGATCACAATGATCATCTCGATTAATGTAAAACCACGAGAAAGATGCCTCATAAATAATCCCTATAAAAAAACAGTCAACGATATGCCACTTTGTGCATTACTATTGCGCCGCTGAATTATATGGGTTGCTTATGATTTTGCCAGATAGCATTCGCTTGTTTTATGTATGCCTTTGTAGAGCATTAACATTTTGAAATAGTTGCAAATTATATGCTAGTTTCTACACAGTGAATACTCAGGCATGGAAATCATATTTGGGCAGTTAACACTTACTTTAAATGTTAACTTTCAGCCTCACCCGCTGTTTGCCCGGGCATAGGATCATCAATAACGGCAATATACCTTTCAATGACAGGATGCTCTGTTTCTTGCTCTTCGCGCAAAATCCAGCACTGCTCAAGCCTTAGATCGGTATATGTGTGATCTTTAAATTCTGCACGCCATCTAACTTTAAATCTGGCCTCATATTTACCATTAGCTAGATATGAAACATCTATCTTTTCGATTTGGTGATCATCTGAAATAAGAAGGTTATGAATCCACTGGTGCCACTCTAAAAATTCGCTTCGTGAGCGGATTTTATAATCAGGAAAGTCAACATGGATGTTTTCATCCACTAAACAGGAGAACGCCTCTGCACCAAGTAACTGCTTACCAACTGTAGCTCGTTCATACATAGAGAAAACTTTGTGTACAAAACTCTTTATGTCATTAATGGTAAACTTTCTAGTCTCATATTCGTCAATTAGTGATTGGTACGATGTGGTTTTGAACTGCATGGCTACTCCTGAGGGCACGCATAGGTATCTAATGC
>NZ_JACSOF010000236.1:0-6231 GCF_014349205.1 Photobacterium sp. BZF1 | reverse complement strand
ACCACCGTATACTTTTGACAAAGTAGTACAGATAGCAGCAGTTAGAGTAGTTTTACCGTGGTCAACGTGGCCGATAGTACCAACGTTAACGTGCGGTTTAGTACGTTCAAATTTTTCTTTAGACATGGATAGTCCCTCTAGGCACGGTATTTGGTGGCATTACGACCACACAACCAATCATGGGTTTTGTAGAGTATATATCAAAAGAAAAGAAGTCACTTGAGGAGAGATGGTGCTAATAGGCGGAGTCGAACCGCCGACCTCACCCTTACCAAGGGTGCGCTCTACCAACTGAGCTATATCAGCACACTAGAAATGTGGAGCGGGCAGCGGGAATCGAACCCGCATCATCAGCTTGGAAGGCTGAGGTAATAGCCATTATACGATGCCCGCAAAATTCGTCACTCGATAAGCTATTCTTTCTATTGAAACTGGTGGAGGGAGATGGATTCGAACCATCGAAGGCAGAGCCGTCAGATTTACAGTCTGATCCCTTTGGCCACTCGGGAACCCCTCCAAATTTTAAAGCACTTTCACTCATCTAGGAGAAAGTGGTGCCGACTACCGGAATCGAACTGGTGACCTACTGATTACAAGTCAGTTGCTCTACCTACTGAGCTAAGTCGGCGTAAGTGCTGCGCATTCTAGAGAACTATCCCTAGCCTTGCAATACCTTTTTCCCGTTTTTTTAAGTTTTCCAACCCCACTGGCGAAAAATTATCCATTATCGACATTTTGCATACAAAGCAAGGCCTTCCAGCACTAAATCCGAGCGATGACAGAAGTCTTTGCCCCAGTGCTGTGGCAGGTGACGAACACCGCCTCCGCATAGGATCACTTTAGGTTCGGTTTTCAGCTTCTCGCGAGCTTGCGACAAACCATACTCAATCAAACCCACCAGAGCAGCGCGACAACCGTTTTTCAAACCATCAGCAGTATTGTCGGCAAACGTAAGGGCATCGCCATGCTCGCGGTCGGCAAAAACCTTGGTGGTATTTTCCAATACCGACTTCATCATCAGTTGGTAGCCAGGCGCTATCCAACCGCCGAGGTGCTTGCCCTCTTCCGTCATAACATCAAATGTCAGCGCAGTACCGATATCCACGATGACGGTCGGCGCTTTAAATTCCTGGCGGATAGCCACCAGCGTCAGCCAGCGGTCGACGCCTAGGTATTGGTATTCGCTGTAAGCATTCTTAACACCAAAATCTTTTCTCAGTGTCTTTACCTGCATCACAGGGATGTTGGCTAACTGCGAGATTCGCTGTAAGGAGTTATCAATTTCTACCGGCCCGACGCTGGCAAATACTATTCTGGTGACTCCGTTCTCCAGTAAGGGCTCCAAAACCATTTCCAATTTTTTGCTCGGGTAGCGCCCGAGCAATGTGAAATGACCATCTTCAAATAGTTGGGCAACTTTTACATAGCTGTTGCCCGCTTCAATCAAAATTTGCATCAACAACCTCTAAGGCTGATTTCACCACCGAGATAAGGCGTTACCCCCTGCTCGGTTTCCAGTAATAACGCCCCCTGGTTATTGATCCCGCGAGCAATCCCTTCGACTTCGCGGTTTCCCATCAATAACTTTACAGGGCGGTCCAAAAAGTTATCCAGCCTATTCCAACGGGATGTAAAGCCTTCCATCCCGCTTTCTTCATAATCTTTCAAGGCATCGTATAAGCGATTTACCAATGCCGCGGCAAGCTTGTTCCGAGCAGGCAAGCTATCACAAGCCTCGCTCAGGTTGGTCCATGATTGCTCGATCGCCTCGCCTTCTGATTCCGGCATAGCGATATTGAGCCCCATACCAATCACCAAGTGGGCCGCTTCCCCAGCCTGGCCTGACATTTCTACCAGGATGCCTGCCAACTTCTTATCCTGGTAGTAAAGATCGTTAGGCCATTTGACCTTGATCCCTTCCGCGCCGAGCGATTCTAATGCCTCGGCGATAGCGACCCCGACTACCAGGCTCAAACCCATAGCCGCAGCAATACCCGCATCAAGTCGCCAATACATGGACAGATACAGGTTGCTACCAAATGGCGATAACCACTGACGTCCACGGCGACCCCGGCCTGCCTGTTGGTATTCTGCCAGGCAGGATGCCCCCTTGGGCAACGTACCGATACGGTCGAGCAAATACTGGTTTGTCGAGTCAATAACCGGGAGCACTTCTAGGCTCGGGCACTTTACCTGAGCCAAGATTGTATCGCAATCAAGCAGTTCCAGTTTTGTCGCTAGGCTATAGCCTTTGCCCTGGAGGCGGAAAATATCAATCCCCCAGCTACGCAAAACCTTAATATGTTTACTGACTGCCGCCCGGGAGATCCCCAGGGCTTCCCCCAAGGCCTCGCCTGAGTGGAATTGCCCGTCTGCCAGCTTGGCAATCAGAGCAAGCCGTGTGCTGTGCTCTTTCATCGAACAACCTCTGCCAGCTTCGTTTCTTTTGCCCCTGCCATGAAGCGGACTTCGTGCTCCAGTTCAATACCGAACTTCTCTTTCACGCTGTCCACTACAAATTGAGCCAGGTGCAAGACATCATCTATTTGGGCATGGTGGTAATTGACCAATACCAGAGCTTGTTGATCATGGACCCGCGCCCCACCAATCTGGTGCCCTTTGAGTTGGCACTGATCAATCAGCCAACCGGCCGCAAGCTTTTCCATGCCGTTGGATTGAGGATAATGCGGCATCGCTGGATAATGTGCAAGTAGGTGCTCAACAACATGACTCTCAACCACCGGATTTTTAAAGAAACTCCCAGCGTTGCCTAGTACTTTGGGATCGGGCAATTTAGCTTGGCGGATATCGCAAACTGCCTGCAGAATCTCGGCAGCCGTCACCGTTGTGGGGTCAAATTGCGCTAGCGGGCCATAGGAGATCACTGGTTTCCATACTTTTGGCAATCGCATCCCTACTGCAGTAATCGCATGGGAGTTTTTTAGCTCATGCTTAAAAATCGAATCGCGGTATCCAAACTGACACTCTTGCGTACTGAGACGGCGGGCTTTACCTGTAGTAAGTTCCACCGTATCCACGTAGGCACAGACATCCTTGAGTTCAACCCCGTACGCACCGATGTTCTGTATCGGCGAGGAGCCGACACAACCGGGGATCAGGGCTAAGTTCTCCAGTCCCGGCATGCCATCTTCAACCGTTTTAGTCACGAGCTGATGCCAATCTTCCCCGGCACCGACATGAATCAAGAAATCTTCGGCAGTTTCTTCCACCTCAATTCCCGCAATCCGGTTCAGCACCACTATACCGGTGAAGTCTTCACAAAATAGCATATTGCTACCTTGACCAAGGATCAGCTTAGGCATGTCACGGTAACTTTCGTCTTGCCAGATAGAGACCAAATCCTGCGCCGTTTCGGCGATGACAATTTCTCTGGCCTTCACGTCGAGGCCAAATGTGTGAAACGGGGCTAGTGACCTATCCTGCAAAACTTTCATGCGACTTTTGATCCATACCTTTATACTAGGGGGTGCATTTTAACTGATTCATCCTTTCTTGGCAGTGTTTTCCCTATGAGCAAGCTTAGTTTCCACCCGTTAGAACCATTACGGTTCCCACTTATCAACCGTTTTTACAAAACACATTACCCGGCTGGGAAAGCCAAGAAGGATGAAGCCATCTGGATAGGTGAGGATAACAAGGGGATACAGGCCTGTGTCAGGTTCAAGCAATTTGAAGATTTCCAGCTCCTGACCGGTATGCTTGTCCATCCTGATTTGCGTTCACAAGGCCTAGGGGCGGAGTTGCTCGCTGCCTGCCAGAGCCAGACTGTGGTAAAACCATGCTACTGCTTTGCTTTTAGCTTTTTAGAGTCGTTTTACCAATCTGCAGGTTTTGTAACGCTGACAGACAACCAATTGCCTGAAGCGTTACGTACAAGGATAAACCGCTACCGACAAAGCGGTAAAACACTGACACCCATGCTCTATGATCAAAGTAGCAGCGTGAAATGAGCCATACGTGACCCATGCCAAGCTTGCAATACATAGACTATGGTGTTTTTCTGATATAATCGCGCTCTTAACTAACCGATTCATCCTTATTAAGGTCGCGTAAACGAGGCGATAATGGATTCAGCTATTGCTAACAAGCAACGCATTGAGCAACTGCCGTGTATTGCACACAAGCCAGAAGATTTAGAGACCCTTCTCGATGCAGGATCGTTCCGTGAACGTCTCCACCAAGAAATCTCCAATGCCAAAGCGCGTATTTATCTAGTTGCGCTCTACCTACAAGATGACGACGGTGGACGTGGGATCCTCACGGCACTGTATGAAGCCAAGCAGGCTAACCCTGATCTTGATATCAAGGTTCTGGTAGATTGGCACCGAGCCCAACGTGGGCTTATCGGCGCAGACAAATCCGACGGGAATGCTGCGCTGTACCGTGAGTTCTCCGAAAAGTATGAGCACCAGATCGAAATTCTTGGTGTTCCAGTTCGTAACCGCGAAGTCTTTGGTGTACTGCACCTCAAAGGCTTTGTAGTCGATGACAAGATCATCTATAGCGGCGCAAGCCTCAATGATGTCTATCTAGCCCAGCACCAACGCTACCGCTACGACCGATATCACGTTATCCACAATGGCCAGCTTGCAGACAGTATGGCTAATTTCATTGTCGACACTCTGGTCAATAGTGATGCCGTTAACTGCCTGAGCCAGATTAACCGTCCTGATACCCGAAACCTTAAAGGGGCAATCAAGGAACTGCGTCACCAGCTGCAGAAAGCCAGCTATCAGTTCGAACCGGAAGAAGTCGCAGAGACTGAGGTCGGTCTTACTCCGCTGGTCGGTCTTGGCAAGCGCAAGAATAAGCTCAACCAGCATATCTGCACCCTGATTGCCAGTGCCCAGCAGGAGCTGATCATCTGTACTCCTTACTTCAACTTCCCACGTAGTGTTAGCCGGGAAGTGAAAAGGGCACTACGCCGTGGCGTAAAGGTGACTATTGTCGTTGGTGACAAGACTGCCAATGACTTCTACATTCCGCCTAGCGAGCCGTTTAAGACAATTGCTGGGTTGCCATACCTGTATGAAGTGAACCTGCGTAACTTTGCCAAGCAGAATGAAGGAGCGATAGCCCGTCGCCAGTTGGCTATCCACCTTTGGAAGCACAATGACAACAGTTTCCACCTCAAGGGGATCTGGGTTGACCGCAGCTACATGCTGATCACCGGTAACAACCTTAATCCGCGGGCTTGGAAACTAGATCTAGAAAATGCCATTCTGGTTCACGACAAGCAACAGTTGCTGGCTGAGCAGAAACAAGGTGAGATCGACCGTATCCTTGAACATACCCAGCTTGTGGGCAGCTATAAGTTTATCGATAAAATCGACGTATACCCTGCGCCGGTGCGTAAGTTGATCAAACGTATCCGCCGGGTTAAAGCCGATCATATCCTAAACCAGATCCTGTAAGAGAGACGACCATGACTATTGCTGCCATAGATGTAGATCCTCAAAAGACCTTTACTCCACTATGCCCTAACGAGCTACCGGTAGCTGAAGGTGACACTATCGGCTCGGAGTTAAATCGCCAAGCAGCATTAGCTAGCGTTCGTGTACTGACGAAAGATGCCCATCCACATAATGCGGTATGGGTTGTCGACTCACACGACAAGATGCTCTCTCCTTTGGATCACCCCAATGCCGATTTAACCTGGGTCAGCCATGCTGTTCCAGGCACAGTAGGATTTGAAACGATCCCGGATCTTCCCGCGGTGACAGAGTATGATCATGTTATCTGGAAAGGGATCGAGCCTGATCTTCACCCCTACGGTGCCTGTTACCATGATCTTCAAGAGAAGCTCAGCACTGGCCTTATCGAGTGGTTGCAAGCCAAAGCAGTCAAAACAGTCTTGGTGGGTGGGTTGGCCACTGACTACTGTGTTAAAACCACAGCCTTGCAGTTACAAGCATCCGGCCAATTCCAAGTGATCGTCAATCTCGCAGCATGCCGTGGTATTGCACCCGATACTGTCGAACAGGCTTGTATAGAGATGAAAGCGGCCGGGATAAGTGTGTGTGATAGCACAGAGGCCGTTAAAGCCCTACTGTAACCACTATCCCTTCCATCGCTTTCTACTAAACCCAGCCTTTGGCTGGGTTTTCTTTTTCTTGTGGTTCTGTGGTTCTGTGGTTCTGTGGTTCTGTGGTTCTGTGGTTCTGTGGTTCTGTGGTTCTGTGGTTCTGTGGTTCTGTGGTTCTGTGGTTC
>NZ_JACSOF010000235.1:0-6249 GCF_014349205.1 Photobacterium sp. BZF1 | reverse complement strand
TGTAAATGCCCATGGTATGGGTTATTCTTTGGTAAGCACATTGCGTGCTACATTAATGAAACAAAACTGAATGCTGATGCTCTGGAAACTGTGATTTAGGTCTCGTTATTGTCTATATATGACAAATTGTGTAGCTTTATTACGTAATAATATGGCTTGATGTTTGTGTGATTTAGCTTCACTTCGCTGCACTTCAAGCGGTATGGTCACAAATCAACCGCTTAGGTTATTGTTTTTGAGTGATATGGGTCAAAAAATAACAAAGTGTAACTCTAAATGGTTACAAGTGATCTAAATCAATTTTTTTCGCGGTGTGAAAGAATATAATCAGTTTTGAAAGCAATTTACTAAGTATGTGTGTTACCGGTTTTTTGAGCAGGATGGCTCCCGGATAACCCAAAAGGATGTGAACGCATCCTTACTAAAAAGTTTTCAATCTTAAGTTAGGAGTTAACTATGCCTGTTACTAATATGGCTGAACTAGATGCAATGGTTGCACGCGTTAAAGCGGCTCAGAAAGAGTTTGCGACTTACTCTCAGGAGCAAGTAGACAAAATCTTCCGTGCTGCATCTCTAGCGGCTAACCAAGCACGTATTCCTCTAGCGCAACAAGCGGTAGAAGAGTCAGGTATGGGTATCGTCGAAGATAAGGTTATCAAAAACCACTTCGCTTCAGAATTTATCTACAACAAATACAAAGACGAGCAGACCTGTGGCATCCTTGAAGAGGATGACAACCTAGGTACTATGACTATCGCAGAGCCAGTGGGCATCATCTGTGGTATCGTACCAACCACAAACCCAACCTCTACTGCTATCTTCAAATCTCTAATCTCTCTAAAAACCCGTAACGGTATCATCTTCTCGCCACACCCACGTGCGAAGAACTCTACCAACGATGCAGCTAAATTGGTTCTAGATGCAGCTGTTGCTGCAGGTGCACCAAAAGACATCATCGGTTGGATCGACCAGCCTTCTGTAGAGCTTTCAAACGCGCTGATGAAGCATGATGACATCGCACTTATCCTTGCAACTGGTGGTCCAGGCATGGTTAAAGCAGCTTACTCTTCTGGTAAGCCAGCAATCGGTGTAGGTGCGGGTAACGTTCCAGTGGTTATCGACGAAACTGCAGACGTTAAGCGTGCTGTTGCTTCTATCCTGATGTCTAAGACTTTCGATAACGGCGTAGTGTGTGCTTCTGAGCAGGCTGCAATCGTTGTTGACGAAGTATACGACGAAGTGAAAGAGCGTTTCGCTTCTCACAAAGCTTACGTTCTATCTAAGGCAGAAGCCGAGAAAGTACGTAAAGTACTGCTTATCGACGGCAACCTGAACGCGAAAATCGTAGGCCAGCCAGCACCAGCTATCGCTGAAATGGCAGGCGTTAAAGTTCCAGCTGACACCAAAGTACTTGTAGGTGAAGGTCTGGGCAAAGTGTCTTACGACGATGCATTCGCACACGAGAAACTATCTCCAACTCTAGGTCTATTCCGCGCTGACAACTTCGAAGACGCTGTTGAGCAGGCTGTGACTATGGTTGAGATCGGTGGTATCGGCCACACATCTGGTCTTTACACTAACCAAGACGTGAATGCAGACCGCATCCGCTACTTCGGCGACAAGCTGAAGACTGCACGTATTCTTGTAAACATCCCTACTACCCACGGTGGTATCGGTGACCTGTACAACTTCAACGTTGCACCGTCTCTAACACTGGGTTGTGGTTCATGGGGTGGTAACTCTATCTCTGAGAACGTAGGTCCTAAGCACCTTATCAACAAGAAAACTGTAGCTAAGCGAGCTGAAAACATGTTGTGGCACAAACTACCTAAGTCAATCTACTTCCGTCGTGGTAGCCTGCCAATCGCGCTTGGCGACCTAGAAGGCAAGAAGCGTGCATTCCTTGTAACTGACCGTTTCCTATTCAACAACGGTTACGCTGACGATGTAGTACAGCTACTTAAAGCGCAAGGCATTGAAGTTCAAGTATTCTTCGATGTAGAAGCGGATCCTACTCTATCTGTAGTAGAGAAAGGTGCAGCTGCAATGCAAAGCTTCCAGCCAGACGTTATCCTAGCGCTTGGTGGTGGTTCACCAATGGATGCTGCGAAGATCATGTGGGTAATGTACGAGCACCCAGAAACGCACTTCGAAGAACTAGCAATGCGCTTTATGGATATCCGTAAGCGTATCTACAAGTTCCCGAAAATGGGTAAGAAAGCTGAGCTAGTATGTATCACTACTACTTCTGGTACAGGTTCTGAAGTCACTCCGTTTGCGGTTGTTACCGATGACAAGACTGGTGCTAAATACCCTCTAGCGGACTACGAGCTAACTCCACAAATGGCTATCGTTGATGCCAACCTTGTGATGAACATGCCTAAGTCGCTAACAGCGTTCGGTGGTTACGATGCAGTAACACACGCCCTAGAAGCTTACGTTTCTGTTCTTGCGAACGAATACTCTGACGGTCAGGCTCTACAAGCTCTTAAGATGCTTAAAGAGTACCTACCTTCGAGCTACGCAAATGGTGCTAACGACCCAATTGCTCGTGAGAAAGTACACAACGCAGCAACTATCGCCGGTATCGCGTTTGCCAACGCCTTCCTAGGTGTTTGTCACTCAATGGCACACAAAATTGGTGCTGAGTTCCACGTACCTCACGGTCTTGCGAACGCACTACTTATCTCTAACGTTGTTCGTTACAACGCGAACGACAACCCAACTAAGCAGACTGCATTCTCTCAGTACGACCGTCCACAGGCACGCCGTCGTTACGCAGAAGTTGCTGACCACCTAGGCCTATCTCAGGAAGGTGACCGCACTGCACAGAAGATCGAGCGTCTACTTGCATGGTTGGATGAGCTAAAAGTTAACCTAGAAATCCCAATGTCTATCCAGGCTGCGGGTGTTGCTGAGTCTGACTTCCTAGCGAAGCTTGACGAGCTAGCTGTCGAAGCGTTCGATGACCAGTGTACAGGTGCGAACCCACGCTACCCTCTAATCGCTGAGCTAAAAGAAGTGCTACTAGCTTCTTACTACGGTAAAGCGTTTGTTGAAGGTGAGACTTTCGAAGGCACAACGGTCATCAAGAAAAAAGAAGACCAGGAAGCGGCGAAAGCACCAAAAGCTAAAAAAGAGAAAGCAGAAGCTTAATCATTGTTTAGCTAGCGCACTTTAGACTACCTATTTAGCCCGCCACTTTGGCGGGCTTTTTTATTGGTTTACAAAGGAGTAGACGGAAGGAGTAACCAAGAAAAGGATAGAGTTGAGGATGATTAACTCACTTCGGCTTCGATCATCCTGCCGTTGAAGTAGTCATTGGCAACAATATATTCGGCACTGCGGGCGATTTCGTATTGCAGTGGTGAGCTGAGTTTATGGTGGTGATTGTTACAAGGGCACTCAATAGTGAGTGGCACCACTCCGCCAACACGGATATTGAACTCTGCTAACTCTTTGGCCCAGCTTTGGGTCAAGCCCGAAACAATGGCTTTCGAGCCCGAATGGACAGAGTTGTGTAAACAATCTTCATTGGCTGCTAGGTTGATGATAACCCCATGGCAGTTGTGGTCGCGCATATAGTGAGCGGTCTGCTTGCCGAAGGTAAAGAAAGGCGTCGCTTTTTCATTCATCGAACGGCTGAACTGATCCACCGAAGAAGGGCTTAATAGTGAAGGCAGGGCTGAGTCCACCCAACAGTTTACGAGTACTTCTATTTTGCCAAAATGCTGGTGGATATTATTGATGAGGGTACCTATGGTGCGCTCGCTTTGATCCGGGATCAGATAGGATTGGCATGGTGCCCCGATGGCCTGACAAGCTTGCAAAGTTTGCACTAGCGCATGTTGACGTTCATCGACCAAGGCCAGTTTTGCCCCTAGTGAGGCAAAATGGAGCGATAGGGCCTTACCCAAGGGGCTCCCCGCCGCTGTGATGATAATGACTGAATGTGCGATATTCATAGCTCTTCCTATATTAGGCTGCCGACACATTGTTACTGTCAAAAAGCCAACTTACAAATCATAGACTTAGGTTACGCAGTCCCAGAGTAGCTGTCTGTGAATAATCCCCCAAACTTGCGACCTAGCATTAAAATGTTAGTGAACTGTGATCACTGTGCAGCATAAAGGTGACAAAGCTATGAAGGCGGTCACGAAATTAAATTCGTAATGATAATCATATCAACGTAATAACTAGCAAGTTGGCTCATTTTGACTTCAAAATTAGGCAAAATCACCCATGAGGAGGCGTTCAGGCGCCGTACATTTCGGCGAAGCGTTTGGCTTGGACCAGTGACAGGTATAGATCTTGTGGAGATGCCTTGATGGTTGCATCTTCAGTGGGTGGTAACAGGCGGCGTTCATGGCCTGATAGGTTGTGGTACACCTCTTCTGGCATACCCTTGGTGCCTTGTGGCGGATAGGTCAGAGGGGTTGGCTTGAGGCTATCGAGCAGGCGGGCATCGGCTAAGCCGCTTTCATGGAAAGCTTGTGCTTGTAGGGCAGCATTCTGGTAGCTGCTCTCTGTTGTCGACAGCGGCTGCGGCTCCGGCAACTCAAAGTATGCACGAAGCTCGCTTTCTGTTTTGCCTGCGGCGGGTAGTGCATCAACGGGGGTGGTTTCCAGTTGCTCGGGAGAGAGCAGGGCGAGCATCAGGGCAAAATCGGCACGACGTCCCCCCTCAACCGCATGGCTGAGTTGGCTGCCAAGCTGAACTTCATTGATCAGCTGTGCTTTGTCGAGTGAATGGATTTGCATTAATGCTGTACCGAGAAAACCTACCAGTGTTATAGGGTTTGTATCGGTACAGCCGGTGATTTCTTTAATAAAAAAAGCGGCGAGACAAGTGAACGGTTACTCTTTCGCCAATTACTGCTTATGCAGGGGCTATTGCTGCTCCTGTAAGGAATTAACGGCTTGCTCCATACGTTGTAAAGCCTCAACCAATGTTTGGTGGCGGCAGGCAAAATTAAGCCTGATAAAGCCAGGGTGACCGAAATCTGCTCCGGGTGACAGCCCCACACCGGCCTGCTCGAAGAATTTGAAGGGTGAAGGGACGGGCAGTGCCGTAGCGTCAATCCAGGCTAAGTATGTGCCCTCGATGGGTTGAAGGGTGAGATAGGGCATGCGGTTAATGGCCTGTTCGACAGTAGTTTTGTTTTGCCTCAGGTAAGCAAGTTGCCTGTCGAGCCAAGGTTGGCCGTGCTCATAGGCAGCTTGGGCGGCAGTGTAAGCCAGAACATTAACATCTGGTACGATCCCGGCTTTGGTACGGATGAATTCCCGCCGTAATGTTGGGTGAGGGATGATAGCCATCGAAGCACCAAGGCCAGCGATGTTGAATGTTTTGCTCGGTGCGATCAGGGTAATAGATCGCTGTGCCGCATCCTCATTGAGGCTGGCAAAGGGAATATGCTGGCAGCCAGGCTCGAGAAGCAAATCACAATGGATTTCATCGGAGCAAACAATCAAATCCTGTTGTTTGGCAAAGTCAGCAACGGCTTCCAGTTCGTTTCTTCGGTATATCGTGCCACCAGGGTTTAACGGGTTGCAAAACAGCAGCAGTCGCGTGTCAGGTAATAGCGTCTTTTCATCCAGTGACATCAACCAGCGTTGCCCTTCAAGCAAAACCGGTAATTTGCTCAAAGGACGCTTGGCTAATTTAGCCGATGATTTGAATGGTGGATAAATCGGACTCGGGCAGGCGGCTCCTTGCTCTGCATCACAAACGGCACGGACTGCTAGGTTAATTCCGCAGACTAATCCCGGCAAATATACAATCCACTCTGGCTCGATATGCCATTGATACAGGCGCTGCATACGTTCGACGATGAGATCTGTCAGCGCCTTAGGGGCACTGCCATAACCAAATATACCGTGATCGACGTGGTTATGTAGGGCATTAGTGATAGCCTCTGGCACCTTGAAGTCACTGTCGGCGACCCACATAGGGAGTACATCTTGACCTTGGTATTTCTGCCATTTGATACTATTGCTGCTGGTACGGTCAATGTGTTGATCAAACAAGGGGTCGGGTTGAGGACTAGCTGAGTTAACTGGTTTAGTGGGCTGCATGAAGAATCCTTTGCGCAAATTAACTCGCTTATTATTGCCACATGAGCCGAAAATAAAAAAGCCCCAGCACATGGCTTAATGCCATTCGGATAAGCGTCATCGTTTATACCTGAACGGATACTTGGGTGGCACATAGAGGACTGAACGTGGAAACGTTCGGTCCTTTCTTTT
>NZ_JACSOF010000234.1:0-6449 GCF_014349205.1 Photobacterium sp. BZF1 | reverse complement strand
GGCATACGCTATCGCTTAAGGTGCTGGGTGCTGGGTGCTGGGTGCTGCAGGTTGTTGAAAAGGCTAGATAACGTCAAGCTCTTTCTTTGCTTTTGCTATGCCGAGGACCTAGGGCCATCTCTTCCTAGCCCCCGCTCTTCCTGCTCTCAAAAAAAAACCGCCTTGCGGCGGTTTCTTATTATTTCTCAGCTTTCTCTTTCTTCGGCTTTTTACGCTTGTCGGTAATTTCCCACTTACCGTCAATGTAGAGCCCGGTCCAGCCTGATGGCTTACCTTCGATTTCCGAACGAACGTAGTTCTCTTTGGTCTTACGGCTAAAGCGAACCACTGTAGGACGGCCATCCGGATCTTCGGTCGGCGCCTCTGTCAGGTACATGAACTTCGGCGACAGGCGATCCTTGAAGCGAACAAGCTCTTCCACCAATGGGGCACGGGTCTCGCGCGATTTCGGGAAGGTGCTCGCTGCCATAAACAGGCCGGAAGCGCCGTCACGCAGTACGAAGTAGGCATCTGGATCTTGGGAACAAGGAAGTTCTGGCAAGTGAACCGGGTCTTCCTTCGGTGGTGCAATTTCACCGTTCTTCAAGATCTTGCGCGTGTTCTTACAGTTTTCGTTGGTACAACCCATGTACTTGCCGAAGCGACCGTTCTTGAGCTCCATATCCGAGCCACACTTATCACACTCGATAACCGGGCCGTCGTAGCCTTTGAGTTTGAATTCACCTTTCTCGACCACGTAGCCGTCACAACTTGGGTTATTACCGCAAACGTGCAGTTTACGCTCGGCATCGATCAGGTAGGCATCCATCGCCGTGCTACATTTCGGACAACGCTTCTTGGCACGCAGGGCTGCTGTTTCAACATCTTCTTCCAAGACATTGACGATACCGTCCTCGTCACCCAGGTTGATGGTTGTCTTACAACGCTCTTTCGGCGGTAGTGAATAGCCCGAGCAGCCCAGGAATACCCCTGTTGATGCGGTGCGGATACCCATTGGGCGGCCACAGGTCGGACATTCAATGTCGGTCAGTACGATATTGTTCGGCTTCATGCCGCCTTCAGTTTCATCCAGCTCAGCTTTTTCTAGCTCAGAGGTGAAGTCACTGAAGAACTTGTCCAGAACCGATTTCCAGCTCGCATCGCCTTCGGCGATTTTATCGAGGTTGCCTTCCATACGGGCGGTGAAGTCATAGTCCATCAGATCGGCAAAGCTTTCATCCAGACGATCCGAAACAATCTCACCCATCTTCTCGGCATAGAAACGGCGCTGGTCGACACGCACATAACCACGATCCTGAATGGTCGAGATGATTGATGCGTATGTCGAAGGACGACCGATACCGCGTTTTTCCAGCTCTTTAACCAGTGCCGCTTCGGTAAAGCGTGCAGGTGGCTTGGTAAAGTGCTGTTTTGGCTCCAACGATTCAAGTTTGAGCGTATCGCCCACGTGAACCATAGGTAGCGTAGTGTCTTCATTCTTGCCCGATGGGCGTTGTACTTTGGTCCAACCGGCAAAGCGAAGGGTACGGCCTTTCGCTTTCAGGGTGAAGTCACCGGCTTCGACAGTAATCGTGGTCGAATCGTACTTCGCTGGCACCATCTGACACGATACAAACTGACGCCAGATCAAATCGTAAAGTTTGATCGCATCTTGTTCCATGCCTTCGAGGTTTTCCGGTTTGACATCAACGCTGGAAGGACGGATCGCTTCGTGCGCTTCCTGGGCATTACCCTTGCTACCGTAAACATTCGGGGCAGACGGTAGGTAGTTATCGCCATACTCGCTGGCAATAAATTCGCGCGCCGCTTCAACCGCTTCCTTCGACAGGTTGGTCGAGTCGGTACGCATATAAGTAATGTAACCTGCCTCATACAAGCGCTGGGCCAAGCCCATGGTGCGCTTAACGCCATAGCCTAAGCGGGTACTTGCCGCCTGCTGGAGCGTCGAGGTGATGTAAGGTGCTGAAGGCTTACTGCTGGTTGGACGGTCTTCGCGATCTTTGACCTGGAAAGCCGCTTTTTCCAACAGGGCTTTGGCCGCCATAGTATCCGCTTCGTTTTCTGGGCGGAAGGTTTTGCCAGCCTGCTGTGCCACCATCAAACGCAGGGCATCACTGCCTGCTGTTTGGGTATTGGCATGCATGTCCCAGTACTCTTCTGGGTCGAATGCCTTGATTTCGCGCTCGCGTTCTACAATCAGCTTTACCGCGACCGACTGTACACGGCCCGCAGAAAGACCACGTGCGACTTTCTTCCACAACAAAGGGGAAACCATAAAGCCGACCACACGGTCGAGGAATCGGCGCGCCTGCTGTGCATTCACGCCATCCATGTTCAGCTCACCCGGCTGCTCGAAGGCCTGCTGGATAGCATTTTTGGTGATCTCGTTGAAAACCACTCGCTTGTAACGCTCATCATCGCCGCCGATGATCTCACGAAGGTGCCACGCAATAGCCTCCCCTTCGCGGTCCAAATCGGTCGCGAGATAAACAAAGTCAGCATCTTCCGCCAGCTTCTGTAGTTCGTTGACGACTTTTTCCTTACCTGGCAGCACTTCGTATTGGGCAGCCCAATCATTGTATGGGTCGACACCCATCTTATTGATCAGCGCTTTGCGGTCTTTTTCTTTTTTAATGCGCGCTTTCTCTTCTGCGCTCAAGCCCTTGGTTGAAGTAGCCGCCGCTTTTTTACCGGTGCTGCGTGCACCAGTCGGCAAGTCACGAACGTGACCGACGCTTGACTTAACAACGAAGTCCTTACCCAAGTACTTATTGATTGTCTTCGCCTTGGCTGGGGACTCCACAATAACGAGAGATTTACCCATAATAATTCTATTACGTCCTCGTGCTCACAAAACTTAAAATTAAAACAACTAGTTGCACGCTAAAAAACTAGAACTAGCACGGCAACGCTGGTACACCAAACTGATTAAGTAACTATTTACATCGCGAAATCCAACCGGTTGAGGACAGCTCCGGATAACTAGTTACGTAATGTGATTGGTATTTACATATTGGGCTACAATCGGAGAAGGTCAACTGCTTTTTAACAAAACGAGACCGTTTGGTTGTCCCTTCCCCACTTGTTAACAGCTGGTTACGTTAACCAAATGCATAGGAAAAATGTATGCCGACAAGACAAGTTGCGGCGCGATTTTCCTCTCATTTATCCGTAAAACTGAAAACAACTCCCGCAATGGGCGCTAATCATTACCACCTCCGCAACGCTTTGACTATAAAAAACCACTATTTTTTGCCGTCGCTCACAGATTTTCGACAATTCAACGGGTTAATGCCTATTCTTTGTACCCTGATATTTTCAAGTTAGGATGACAAAAAACCGACTTGCTGAAATGCGCCTTTTTTCAAGATATAACCAGTTCCCAATAAAAATCAACAACGCCAATAAAATGACAACGGTCAGTTTGGCGCAAAATTTGTCATTGCACACCAACTCAAATACACTAAGCCACCTCTGCCGGAGAACGTACCGGCAACCTGCTGTGAGATGAGAGAGATACCATGAGCACCAAAGAAACCATTTCAACTGATGACCTGCTAATGATTGCCAACCAGCAAATCCAAGATCATGAAGGCTACATCGACGGGATGCGTGCCACCTCCGTAGAAGAGCGTGGTGGGGTACTGATTTTCAAAGGCGAGTTCTTCCTTGATGACAAAGGCCTGCCAACTGAAAAGACCACGGCAGTGTTCAACATGTTCAAATACCTGGCCCACCAGCTATCGCCAAAGTTCACCCTTGGCAAATAAGCCTCCTTTATAGGGTCATGCAGAATAAAAACAGCCCCGCTTTTGGCGGGGCTGGCTTTTTACAAGGCTATGATTTTAGGGCTATAACCCTATAGCCCTGTCGATATACTTACATATCGATAGTCATTGTCTCTTTGCCGTTATCCTTGGACTCGTTATCTGGGCGAGGTCCCGGTGCTGAAGGTGGCTCACCACGCCCTTTCGGGTCTGCGCCGAACTGGTTCGGCCCTGGTGTACCGTCCAGAATCCCCAGTTCAACAATGACGAAGATCGGACCAATCAACGGTAAGAAAGTCAGAATAATCCACCACGCACTTTTATTGCGGTCATGCAGGCGTTTGACGTTCAGGGCTGCCGAAGCCCAAAACACAAAAACGAGGACCACAATAGACAAGATATTGAGCAGCGGGTTACCCGCATTTTCCGGTGTGGAATACAAGAACACCGGCAAGGATACCAAGAGCACAGGAATGCTATAAAGCCAATAATCCCGACGGCGCATTCGCCCTTGAAACGAAAACAAGGCCCACTTTTGATCCATCGTAACCTCTCTATACTAATGGACGTTTAGACAATTGGACGCTGCCCGCGGCTGATCCATTTCAGCAGCAGGTTATCAGCCGCATCGCCAGTCGCGCCGGCAAGTTTTTCCGCTAGCTTCTTGCGCTGGACATAACGTACCTGAAGGACTTCGCGGTCCTTACAAGATGAGCTGATGTAATCGTCACTGGTGCCAATTTCATCAACCAATCCAAGCTCTAGCGCTTGCTTGCCGAACCAATGCTCACCGGTTGCCACTTTGGCAAGGTCTAGTTCAGGGCGGTGCTCAGAGACGAAAGCCTTGAACAAGCCATGGGTCTCTTCAATTTCGCTCTGGAATTTCTCACGTGCCTTGTCGGTGTTTTCACCGAACATAGTCAGGGTGCGCTTAAACTCACCGGCTGTGATTTGCTCAAACTCAATATCGTTTTTCTTCAACACTTTATTGAAGTTTGGCAATTGGGCAATTACGCCAATAGAGCCGACAACCGCAAACGGCGCCGAGATAATTTTATCGGCAACACAGGCCATCATGTAGCCGCCACTGGCCGCCACTTTATCCACTGAGATCGTCAGCTTGATCCCTGCCGCTTTTAAACGGTCAAGTTGGGAAGAGGCTAGGCCGTAGCCATGAACCATACCACCGCCAGTCTCAAGGCGAAGCAGTACTTCATCACCTTCCATAGCCACTGCAAGAATTGCCGTCACCTCTTCACGTAGTGAGGCCACTTCACGGGCATCGATACTGCCGTGAAAGTCCAGCACGAACAGGCGTGGCTCACGGGAGTGGGACAAGTCGCCTTCTTTGGCTGCTTTTTTCACTTCGTTCTGTCGCGCCTTGTGCTTTTCCTTGTCAGCTTTCTTTTCAGCTTTGTCGCGCGCCTTGAGCAACGGCTTATCAAACAAGTGAGACTCAAGCTGATGCACGGTGTGCTTGTACTGCTCAGTCAGGTCAGTGACTTCCAGTTCGCCTTTCTGGCTACCATGATGGCCTTTCACTGTTTTGGCCACCACCAGAATCGCGATGAAGGCAACAACCACCGTGGCAATCTTGGCTAGGAACAATCCATAATCAAACAAAAAATCCAATGTCGAGTCCTCATTTTTTGACATTCAACCATTGTAACCAAGTTGTCACCCATACCGCTATCGCAATATAGCCAAACAGCGTCAATATGCTCGTTTAAGCGAGCAAATTTTGGGTATACAATGGGCACACGAAAAAACCGATAAGGAAGTACACAGTGGATTATCAAATCACTGAAAACTCACTGAAAGATAGAGTTATCCTGGTAACCGGAGCGGGTGATGGAATTGGCCGCCAGGCTGCCATCAGCTATGCCGCCCACGGCGCAACTGTTATCTTGCTCGGACGCACGGTTGCCAAGCTAGAAGCCGTTTACGACGAGATAGAATCACAGGGCTACCCACAGCCAGCGATTATCCCTATGGATATGATGGGTGCGACCAAGCAAAACTACCTGGATATGGTAGAAACTATTGAAGGCCAATTCGGCCGCTTGGATGGGGTACTGCACAACGCTTCACTGCTGGGCATACTGAGCCCGTTCGACCAACTTGGCGAAGATACCTACGACGATGTCATGCAGGTCAATGTCAAAGCCCAGTTCCTGCTAACCCAAGCTATCATGCCACTGGTCAAAAAAGCTGAAGACGGCCGTATTGTATTCACCTCTTCAACCGTTGGCCATCAGGGCCGCTCATTCTGGGGGGCCTATTCAATCTCCAAGTTTGCCACCGAGGGCATGATGCAGATTCTGGCCGACGAAATGGCCAATACCAATGTCCGCGTCAATGCCATCAACCCAGGCGGCACACGCACCGGTATGCGGGCCAAGGCCTTCCCTGCGGAAGACCCATCCTTGCTGAAAACCCCGGAAGAGATCATGCCGTTGTACCTCTACTTGATAGGCCCAGAAAGCAAAGACGTTAACGGCCAGTGCATTGACGCCCAGCCAAAGCGTAAGCCGGGAGCGGCTAGCTAAGCGATTTACCTGCGACAGATAACAAAAAAGCAGCCAATGGCTGCTTTTTTTATTCGGTTTCAAACCGGCTTATTCGCCAGTACACGCTATTTGCGGGTACGGGGCTTGGCTGGCTTGTTCTTCAGCGGGTTAC
>NZ_JACSOF010000233.1:0-6456 GCF_014349205.1 Photobacterium sp. BZF1 | reverse complement strand
CAGACAGGGTCTGATCAACATAGGAAAAACAGGACATTTTCACTTTGTAGAAAAGAGACACTTTAGCTTTGTGGCTACACTGTGAGTGCGCATTATGTATATTATGTTAAATTAAGTATCTATCTTTATAAGTAGTCAATTAGTACCTATAACGTTTTGCGTTTGTATCCCACTCTCTCTCCACCATCAGGTTACAGTTCTCTTTTCAATTACACTGTCACTTCGCGGCAATTTAACCGTAATGCCAATTTACCATAAAGTAGATAATTTGCAGATAAGCAAAATGCCTTTCGCAGGATGCGTTTGTCAGTTTGCTATCGTGGAAATTATCAAAGAAAAAGCCCCAAGCAATGCTCAGGGCTAGATTCTTGGTTATCACTGAGGATTAAAATTAGCCGCCAGCCAATTTTACTGTATGGCCTTTTTTCTCAAGTGCAGTTTTGATTACATCTCGCTTATCACCTTGGATCTCGATGTTGCCATCTTTCACTGAGCCACCACAGCCGCAAACTTTTTTCAGTTCGGCAGCCAACAATTTAAGTTGAGCATCTTCCAGGTCTAAACCCGTTACGATGCAAACTCCTTTACCTTTACGGCCTTTTGTCTGGCGTTGAATACGGACAATACCGTCACCTTTAGCACGTTGTGGTGCTGGTTTTTCTTCTTTGATGCGGCCAGTTTCTGTGGAAAATACCAAGCGGCTGTTGTCGTTCATGGGAAAATCTCGTTTAATTTCTTGGATCTGTGAACCAGGTACTATCTTGCGATTTCACATTTGAATATCACCTGAACCAGAATACTATCAATAATAGGTACTGTAACGGAAACAGTTATGATTAAAAACGTTATTTTTGACTTTGGTGCTGTGCTGTTCGAATGGAACCCTGCAAAAATCGTCTCGACGTTTACTGACTCTCAGGACGAACAAGCCCTATTACTTGAACATGTTCTGCAACACCCAGATTGGCTATCGCTTGATCGTGGCGAGATGTTGATGGCTGAAGCCATACCTCGTTGTGCTGCTCGCGTTAATCTACCTGAATCAAGGATGGAAGATTTTTTTGAGCATATCCAGAGCAATCTCCACTTAATTAATGAAACCTATGATCTAGTCAACCAAGTGTTAAGCCTTAACTTTTCTGTTTACTTTCTCACAAACATGAGCAGTGCCTTTTTTGAAAAATTAAATGAGCGGCATGCGCTTTACCAACTGTTTGATGGCGGTTTGGTATCCGGAAAAGAACTTACTATTAAGCCAGAAGCAGAATTTTTTGAACTGCTTTGCCAACGGTTTGATATTACCCCGAACGAGTCTCTTTTCATTGATGATCAACCGAAAAATCTCGATGCCGCTAAAGCCCTTGGGTTTGAAGTTTTTCACTTTAAATCGCCACAACAAAGCTGCTCAGACATTCGTAATTTGCTAAAAATTAACTAGAATTTTTGTTATTACGATGAAATTCATTTAACGTTCATCTGAAAAATGGCATATTGCCACATAATTTGTACCTAAGCGTCAGGAGTTTTCGTGAAAAGACTTTTTATCCCAGCAATGTTGTTATTCTCTGTTATGGGTTCCAATCTTGCCATGGCTGAGTCAAAAAGTGACGATTCGAAATCGATTGTAGGTCAAGTCGAGACAATCAAAGTCTATGATTTAGAAATGGATTACCTAGCACGTATTGATACTGGTGCAGCTACTACATCTATTCATGCCAAAGATATTAAAGTTATTGGTGATGAAAGTGACAGTGATAACATGCGAGACCACCTTGGCCATACCGTTGAGTTCACCTCTATCAATGAAAAAGGCGAAGAAGCGACTTACAAAGGTAAGATCGTCAAAGTCAGTAAAATTAGAAATGCCCAAGGTGTAGAAAGACGTTATGCCGTGAAGATGGATCTTGGCTGGAATGGTGAGCATAAGACTGTTGCAGTTAACCTACGAGACAGGAGTAAACTAGAATACAAACTCCTGATCGGACGTAATTGGCTCGAAGGTGACTATTTAGTCGACGTCGAGAAACTCGATGAAAACGATTAATTGAGTTAGCCAAGTAAAAATAAACGCCCTACTCTGGGCGTTTTTTTATTGCTGTTTGTTTTGCTGGAGTTTAGCAACAACCATATCTAAGTGCTTTTTTATAGCTAAGGGTGAACCTTTTAAGAGCTTGCTGCCTAGCATGACATACCAACCATTCGGTTCTCCATTATCATTGATTAGTTTAAAGCCTTTGTACTCTTCGATTTTCTGATCAACTCGTTCACTTTTATTGCCAGCAAGGAATTTTTCAGGCGGCATAAATGTTTGCATGTCATACCACCAATCGATACTTTTCTTTACCAGAGTTAGCTTACTGATAATTGTATTTCCATTGATAGTTGTTTTCCAACCATCAGGTGCTCCGGAGGCATTTTCAATATTGTGGCCTCGATGGAACAGTCTTTTTTTCATTTCTGCCTCGTTCTGTTGAGCCATAATGAGCCTTATGTTTTCATAAGTATTTTTAAATATAAGCATCAAAACTTTGGTTTGTCTGCTGTTTAAGCTCATTAATGTTACATTTGTGCGATTATATATGAAGTTTCGGGAGATCTATATTAGAATATGATAGTGAATAAATTATAGTGCATTAGGTAGATAAACTATGGCTAAAGAGATTGCTCCAATACAAGATGAAATAGAATGCTTGTTGAGTATAAAACGCTTCACTAAACCATTAGATACCGTGGAATCCATGAGAACACTCACTCACGACAAGTACGCTTCTAATACGCTCATTTCATTTAAAAATGATTGGAATAATTTCCTGGCTTTTTGCCGCTCTGAACATATCCCTGCACTTCCGGCTAAAGCTGATACGGTTCACCGTTATATCGAGCAAATGGCAAAGGTTAGAAAGTTAGCCAGCCTAAAACGATATATGGTCACCATCTCTCTCGTACACCGCTGCCATAACCTGAGTGACCCATGTGCAAAATCAGAGATTCGTCTCGCGATGAAAAAGCAGCAATTGGAGAAACACGACGATTACCAAAATGCTGCACCATTTCGAGATGAGCACCTTCAGCAATTGATTGATACCTTCGAGCTCTCTACAAAGCCTAAAGATATCAGAGATTTGGCAATATGGGCAGTAATGTTTGAAGCCATGCTTAAACGTAGCGAACTTGCTGCCCTTTCTGTTGAAAATCTATACATTCACAGCTCGGGGCTTATTGATTTAGATGTCAACCAAACAACAATTTCACTCAGTAGTATCGCGTCAAAAGCTCTACAACGTTGGCTAGTTATCGGCATGATTGAGAGTGGTTTTGTGTTCAGGCGTATAGACAGACACAGCAATATCGGTGATAAACCATTAGATCATTCTTCGATTTATCGCGTCTTCCGTCGAGCGAGTGACGAGCTCGGATTAGGGGAAACCTCCCTATTCTCAGGCCAGTCTCCTCGTGTAGGCGCAGCTAAAGATCTCTCTGATGCAGGATTATCTATTGTTGAAATTCAAGAACAAGGCCGTTGGAAAAGCCCAGCGATGCCGGCTCAATACGTTGGTAACACTGACAGGCATGATAAAGAAGTAAACAAATTCATCAAACCTAAACCCTGGGAAAAATAAGCAAAAGTGTCCCAGAATAATTTTGTATTTAGGTCATAACTATAAAATTATAGTGCATTAGAATAGGAGTATTTACTACCTTTTAGGCTCATCCGTCCAATGTTCCTCGTAGCCAACCGTTAAATCGATTGGGGCCGTAATTCTTTCGAACAATGCTTTGAGAGGCTCCATTTTACCAAAGTAACCGGCTTGATTTGCATCTACCCATTCATTGAGCCCAATGCCTTCCCAGCACACTTCATAACCCGCATTGATAGCCAATATCTCAAAGAATATTCTCTGTACCCGGCCGTTTCCCTCCCTAAAGGGATGAATGACATTGAGTTCGCAATAATAAAAAGCCAATTTATCAATGAACTCATCCAGCGCTAATTGACATAAATAGTCTTCTTCAGCTAACTCATTAAGTAACTTATTTGTTTCACGCTCAATGTTTTCCCAATGGCAAAAGCGCGTTTCACCTTTTGTGATATCAACCGTTCTAGGCATGCCTGCCCAAGGGTATAAGTCTTGGAAAAGCGTACGGTGAATTTGTTTTAGGTAGTCAAAAGAGAGATTATCAAAGGTTGGTTCAAAGTGACTCGCCCGCACTCGCGTGAAGTCCCGTTCAGCCGCCTCAAGCTCATCCTCATCTCGAATGTTGAGTAAGTTAATGAGGACCGTAGTGTCTGGATAACAATCAGGGTCTCTATCTACCCCATACCTATCTGGCATAGTGTCCTTTTAATTGTCTAATCTGTTCAATTTCACTCAAAACACTCTCTGAGTTGGCACACTCTTCTTGTTCTAAGTGGATCCCTTCTAATCGTAAACTCGCACGATAGTTCTTCGCTTGCAGTTGCTTAAAGCGCCTCTGCTTTTCATCATCCGTTAACATTTAAAGTCTTGTTGCCTCATCATTGTTATTATCGTTGGCGTACTTTAGAAAGTATAGCCAGTTTGTTTAGGAAGAAAAAAGCCGGGGCTAACCCGGCTCTTCATTACTTCACATTGTTCTTTATTGCCTGCTCCAAAAAGCCTTTGAAGGTGTGGCCATGGTGCTCAAGCATTTTAGGGAACATCGAGATTGGTGTCATACCTGGGAAGGTATTAATCTCATTGAGAAGAATCTCTCCGTCTTCACTTAGGAAAAAGTCGATACGTGACAAGTCCTTAAGCTTCATATGAACAAAGGCTTTGCGAGCGAAATGACGAATTTGCTCGATTTGTTCATCAGTCAGGTTAGTCGCTTCTACTGCTGTAGTAGAGTGGCTATCTGCACTGTATTTCTCTTCGTAGGTGTAAAACTGATCATCCGGGCAAGAGACCTCGCCAGGTTTTGTGATGACCAGTTCACCATTGAACTCATAAGATGAGATTTCAAGTTCGCGTGGTTTGATCGCTTTTTCAATCAGCACTTGCTCTGAGTAACCAAATGCATCATTGACTGCCTTTGCAAGTGCTTCCTTTTCAGTGACACGGTAACAGCCTACAGATGAACCTTGGCTTGCTGCTTTTACGAACACTTTGCCCCACTTATCAAACGCTTCTTCAGCTTGTAGATGAGCTTGTTCGTTGTTTTCACTCAAGAATACATAAGGGGTGTTTGGAATACCCAATGCATCAAACCATAGCTTTGTCGTGATTTTGTTGAAGCAGTTCGTGCTCGCTTCTGCACCACAGCCTAAGTAAGGCAATTTCGCCATATCAAGAAATGATTGAAGATCACCTGTTTCACCAGGGAATCCATGAACACATGGAATCACGTAATCAATTTTCAGCGCTTCATCACCCTGATGCAGTGTGCGATCAAGGTTAAGGTGACATAGTTGTCCCTGATGATTGAACCAACCATCAGATTTCATTTCTATCCGGGTATAAGTAATGTCGTCAATCTGCTTGAGCTGCTGTTCAATGTAATTGGCAGATACTAGAGAGACTTCGTGTTCGGCGCTTCCACCGCCACAGAGTAATAAAACGTGGATTGAGCTCATTATCATCCCTTGTGTAAAATTCTTCCTTAATAGTAATAAAAAAAAGGTGACTATTGCACCTCATATCTGTGGTTATGGGGATTTCTTTCGATTTTTTAACAAAAGCCAGCCCATTAAGCTAAAACTCGCTCAGTAATCATAATTTTACTTTATCAAATAAACAAAACCCACAACATCACTGAGACGGTTGTGGGCTCTATAGTCATTGGTTAGTTTCTCGATATCAGTTCAAACGAGTCAATTTAGGCGTTGGTGATGCCTTCACCTCATCGAGATCTCTGATGAAAGGTCCATATGTTTTCACATTATTAGGCAAGGCATCCAAGGCTGCGCGTGCTTGCTCTCTTGTCTCAAATTGGCCGTAAAGCAATGTATACCAAGGTATTCCATTGATAGTCTTTACATTCTTCCAGACTGGTTTGTCTGAAGGCAGTTTATTCATATAAGTGGTAAAGCCTTTGTTATGACTCAGTGACAACACCTGAATTGAATAACCTGATTGAGACATTGCAACATCAGACGAAGGGGTTTCTTCAGCCGCCTTTTTGATAACCTCTGATGCAGTCTCTTGGTTAGCGCTACCTGTATCAGCGATTTTAGTTTCATCTAACTTTGCTAGAGTCTCAGACTCTAACTGTTCTTGAATAAACACTTCTTCTGTAGAGGAAGAAATTATCTCGGTATTTCCTGAATCAGATGCGCACCCTGAAATCGCCGTAACTACGGCCAATACGGCTAGTTTTTTCATTATTTCTCTGCCAGACAAAAAATCTCATCACATTTTGCCGCCGGAAATTCCACCATTCAAGCCTAAGTTTAAGATAGATCAACAACTATCTGCCCTGTATCACAAGAAATACGGG
>NZ_JACSOF010000232.1:0-6548 GCF_014349205.1 Photobacterium sp. BZF1 | reverse complement strand
TTCTAATTATTAAAAGTTACTTTCATTCTAGGAATTCAATCAAAGAAGTAAAATGTTTATAACTCCCTAAATCTTGCCTATTCTTACAATATATAGTGTGAAGATGTGCATATTCTAGTTTGTATGTATCTGTTTATATTAGATTAACTGCCATTGGAGTGATATAAAATGCATGAAGAATTCGACATTGATAAATCACAAAGAATGATATCAACTTTAGAAAGTCTAGCTGTAAATCAATGGTTTACAGACTCCATCATCCCTGATGTTAAATTTATTCGCTCAAACCACTCACATCACCGTGAACCCGTAAAATACACTGAAGGTATCGTCATCATCCTTCAGGGAAGAAAAATAGCGCATCTATCTGGTGAGAAATTTACCTATGATCCTTATAATTACTTAGCTTTATCAGTCCCAATTGCTTTCGAATGTGAAACAATCACAAGTCCAGGCAAACCACTTCTGGGTATATCTATAAAGGTAACACCTGCGAAGGTCTGTGACCTTTTAAGAAAAATGAACGTCTCACCTCCCTCTGACTACGAGATATCAAGAGGCATGTTTTCAAATCCACTTCCAGATTGTTTACTTGATGCTATTTACCGTTTACTAGTTGCAGCAAATGACCCTCAAGATGGATTAGTACTTGGGCCATTAATAGTTGATGAAATCATTTACATGGTTTTGTGTAGTTCCCAAGGGGAGAAACTCAAAGCTTTAGCAGCAAAGCATGGTCGCTTTCATCAAATAATTAACGTCTTAAATAGAATGCATGAACATTATGACGAAAAATACGACATAGCTCAACTTGCTAAAAGTATAGGCATGAGTTCTACAGCTTTTCACAATGTATTCAAAGCTGTCACAGCAACAAGCCCATTACGGTATTTAAAAATTATTCGCCTCCAAAAGGCAAAAACACTTATGGTACAAGACGGGTTGAGTGCCAGTTTAGCAGCAACTAAAGTAGGATATGAAAGCCCATCACAGTTCAGCCGTGAATTTAGTCGATTCTTCGGCCGTTCACCAACTAGTGAAGTAGCAAGAATAAAGTCTCTAAACGTTAAAAAAATGGATTAATTCATACTTGACCTAGATTGGCTAAGTGTAAATGTGGTTAAGCTTAGGGGCATATATATGTTGTTGCATCATCTGAAACAACTTAACCTTTCGCTTGAATCAGGTAAATTTTGCAACAGTTCAACAACTAAGGATTCCCTCAGTAGTTATCTAATGAGCAATGCTCATGTTTTGCATATTAGCTAATTCTATTGCCGGTACTATGGCTTCTGAAATGATGTTTTGGGGCAAATCTGAGTCGACGAAACAGGCTGTTCCCTAATTGTGCAACAGGCTGGAGTATACAGTAAAAAATATGTCTATTTGCGTGTGAGTGAGTGACAGGCCTTTACTGGCAATGTTTCTTTTTGGTCTATAAAGCGTACATACTATGTATAATGGTGTGTACGCTTTTTTATCCCTGAAGGCTTAGCAAGGCGATGGTCTCACTGCGTGAAGACCATCACTCTGCCAAAAGGGTATTTAAGGGAATGATGGTAAAGTAAAATAATAAAGCCACTCCTGACGCTCGCACAGCTCACTACTCGCTAGGCATTTATGATTTTTCTTGACCATCCGCTGTGCCAGAGCTCCAGTCAGCAAGGCTCTGGACAAAAGCTTGTTACAGGTTTTGCTAATTTTGTAAATAACGAATTAGTTCAGATATAGCTAAACCAACACAGCGTCGAACTTCTATTTATTGGGTATTAGTCCTGACAAAATGGGGGATGCTATCATTCATGTAATCAAAATCCTTTCACATAGGGGGAAAGGTGAAGCGTTAGTCAAGATATCAGTACAGGGCTGCTTTTCCGAGCACTAGGAAGCAAATATGATTAAGCTCTTTACGCCCTTGCACAAAACCACTGTCCATAGTTTAGTATCAACAAGGAAATTTTATAAATAAAGCACAACCACCAATCCCAGATGATGATAGAGCAGTTAAACGAGATGGCAAATATGAGTATCAAATCTTTCCATCGTATATTCAAAAATGCTTACGGAAGAGTCGACGCAGTAATATATCCCAAATCGACACTCAGTCGAACAACAAGTCTATTCGTACACAAGTAAGTTTTAACATTGCTGCGATAACTGTGGGTTATAAGCAACTAAATTTAAATGGGATATTCACAGGCATTACAACGTCGCTTCCAATCAAGGCTAAGCACTTTGATACTCACTTATTGATATTTAGTCAGTCTAGACGTAAGTAACCTAAGGCTTGAGCCTAAACTCGACTGTCATTGGCCAACGAGAACTGTCTTGCATTGCTTTGGCAATAGACGCTGCTGAACCTTTCCCATATCGATTCTCGTATGCCTCATTAATCATGATGTGCAAACTTTCATCACCTTCTAGCTTAGATACTGCCATCTGATAATCGACGCCATCGACCATCATTAGGCACTCCCCTTTATCGACAAACGCCCAAAACCAACTGCTACGACTTTTTGTCCATGAACGAGCAAACAAGCGGCCATCAACTTCAACAATCCACATATTTAAATAATCTGGATAATCAACTGTTCGGATACCAACAACATCAAGTATCCTAATACGACTTATAAGTGCATCATTTGACATTTGATTCTCCAATAACGTTATTATCAAAGGGAATTTTACTCTATGTATTCGAGTAAAATTCCCACTTGATATAATTAACATAAATTTTTATTTCATGTACTTATCAAACCACCCGATTAAACGCTCCGGATGCTGGCCGAAATAATTGTAGCCAACCCAACGTCGAGTTGTGCCTTCGATCCAGAAAAAGTCTTTCTCTTTCGCTCCCAACAGTTCATATGTTTTTTCGCCATCAGAGTCTTCTGTCCACTTATCACCGCGAACTTGTACAATAAGTGTTGGCATAAAGATATCTTTTGCAAAAAGATGCGGTGTCATTTCACTATTTTTCAATCCACCGGCTTTAATTTGTTCAAAGTCTATTATTTCCGGAAACTCACCAGAGCCTTGTAAAACGGAATTTGCATAGTTCTTAGTGAAAACTTCCATAGAAACAACAAGAGGGCTAACCATACATGATACGTTTCTAAACAATTCAGGATGACGCGAAATAGCTTCGTACTGGGCATTACCTCCAGTGCACCGACTTAGCAAACCTACTTTCATTTTTGATAGCTCAGGGTGGTTATCAACGTATTGTTTTGCCCCTACACAATCTCGCCATTCATATCGCCCCACACCGCAAGCGCCATTGCCACCAGAGCCACTTCTTCCCAAATTACGTAGATCATAGGTAAGAATATTATAACCAGCGTCATGGAGGTGCTTTAGTTCAAATAGAAAATTGATTTCTGTAGGATCCATTACATCCCATGGTTCGAGATGTCCAGCAAGCCCATAACGGTTCATCGGTAGTGGATGGTTTGCGATGATTAGAAGATTAGAATCTGACGGTGCAGGGATATACCATGCTTCTAGAGGAACACCGTCAATGGCTGGAAAAAATACGTCAGTGTAGGCCATACCGTGTTCATCTGGCGTACGAAGAACTGGGCTTCTCATAGGTTTTGCTGAGAAATCAGCTACTGCTTTGATAACCTCAAATTGTTCTGGTGTTGGTTGATTAGTAGATGACATATAACGCTCCTTCAGTACAAATGGAAATAATCCATTCTTGCTTTCATGCTAAATGTAGAGGAGAGCATCAATTGTGCGTTTATCATTACTACCAAATGTATGTTCATTTCTACCAAAATAGAGCTATGTGCATTAATATCAGTCGCTTATATCGATTTCCTCTTACAGACTGTCTATCATTTTTGCACGTTTCTACCTTTTTCTTGTTAAAACAACCAATTTATCTTTTTTACTGGCGAATGTTTTGAGAATGTTCAATCATAAATAGAGACAATGAAAGGTTTGGGAACTAGTAGTATGTTCAGTGCTCACGATTTACAGGCGGTCAAATTAGAGTATGGCATCAGGGGTAAGTTGGGTTTTATCAACACAGAGATTTCCGGAGTTCACATATTTTATGCAGAAGAAGCTGTTCCATTAGACCCAATGTTATACCCTGCAGGTATTGCGATTATCTTTCAAGGCCGTAAACGAGTATTGTTTGGAAAAGAACGCTTTTTCTATGACAAAGACCATTTTTTGATCGTTTCTGTTTCCACACCGATCATGTGCGAGACCATAGCAGCACCAAAATCCCCCTTGCTCGGCCTATTTATTGATATTGACTTACAGAGCTTACAGGAAGTAGTCCTTGAAATGGGGATAACTAGTTCAGAAAATGATACAAGTATATTAGGTGTAAGTCCTGTTAAAATTGATGAAAAAATGGGGGAGGCTGTTACTCGCATGATTAAGACCCTACCCAATAGGGTTGAAAGTCGAATTCTTGGACAAGGGCTGAAAAAAGAGATCCTTTATAGAGCCATGAAAAGTGAACATGGTGAGGCTCTATATGCCCTCACAAAAAATAACTGTCCTCAGTTTAGGATCAACAAGGTAATTTCGTATATAAAGCACAACTACCAATCTCAGATTGCCATTGAGCAGCTAGCTGATTTGGCTAATATGAGTAACACTTCTTTTCATAGAAATTTCAAATTGCTTACTGGTGAGTCGCCACTACAATACATCAAAAAAACGAAACTCAGTCGAGCAAGAAGCCTAATTGTACACAATGGTACTAATGTTAACGCTGCTGCGGCCCAAGTGGGTTATAACTCACTATCGCAATTTTCACGTGACTTTAAACGGTTTTACAACGTCGCTCCAAATCATGCCAAGGGAATAGGCTACTCACTTATCGATACTTGGTCTGAATAAACGGATGTATCTTAGGGCTTAAAATAGATAGATATAAGTCAACTATATGTCTGAGTTATCAAGCGAAACTCTTGCTTAAGTGCATCAAGATCATTTGCGTCAAACATCATCACCTTTTTCATCATTAGCAATGGTTGGATAAAGCCACTTAATAATTAATCAGGCTATTTAATACTAGATATTTGGTAGCTTTGAGCAATGTCTTGGTAGAAGTGTTCATTGTTGATAGTAAGCTCGGCTCATAGAATAGCCAGCACATGTAGAGGGACAGTGTTCACTAACAAATGTGGTGACAGAAATGATTGTTACCGCTCAATACTTCTGAAGTATCAAAGTGAAAATGTTATGAAAAATGCACTAATCATTAATGCTCACCAACTCTGGCCTAGCTTTGCTGAAGGCAAGCTCAACCAATCATTCGTATCACTGGCTGAAAAGCGTCTAACCGCTCTAGGTTATGAAGTGAAAACAACTACCATTGAATTGTTGATGAAGAGGTTAAAAAGCATCAGTGGGCAGATTTGGTACTATTGGTACAAACGCCGCTTTACTGGATGAGTGCGCCGTGGCTATTCAACAAATACATTGATGACGTTTTCACTGCGGGGTTAGGCGGCCAGCTGATTTACCACGATGGTCGTGTGATTGATGATCCAAGCAAGCATTATGGTACAGGGGGTGTTGCACGAGGCCAAGGAAAGAAGTTTATGCTGGCTGCCACTCTAAATGCACCTGAGTACGCTTTTGACCAAGGTGAGTTCTTCGAAGGTAATGATAGCGATCAGCTATTTATGTGGCTACATAAGGTTTATCAGTTCAATGGATTTGAACCTCTACCGGGCTTTACCGCATATGACGTGATCAAAAACCCAACTATCGAAGAAGACTTCGAGAGCTTTGAAAAACACCTATTACAGCTATTTGCATAGCGAAAGTCTTCCTGCATAACAATATGATGCCAGCCCATATTCATATATGGGCTGAATAGCATGTTAGGTAAGCACGCCATAAACACCACAAAGTAAGGAATTGGTGTACCCAGTGGTATGGTGAGGTGAGTTCAAGCTCACCAAAACAGTGTGCCATAGTGACTACTTGCGAGTGCATTCCTGTCCCTTCACCTCGTTTCATCGAAGCATCTCACCGGTATTGGGCGTGTACGGTCCGATCCTTATATCAGAAAAGCTAAGCCAAATAACTTCGTCAAGCTTGATCTTAGAATTTTTGCTCTAACACGAAACGGGGCAATTTTTTGTTAGGCCTGGCTGTAAATGACATTACTTCGTACTTTTCTATCAATCATATACCGTAGCCAATCTATGGTTATTTGAGTTTAATGGGGCCTAAGTTTAACTCAATCGGACTAAATTAGTTGCCTATTCCAGCTAAGCATTTTTTACTTTATAGCTAACTATTTGATAGCCACCGAAGATACCTTCTCTGTATCGCGCTCATAAAAATTGTGGATCATCACCAGCAGCAACTGCTCGATATCCATGTTAAGGTAGGCGGCATCGTGTTGGAGCTTGCCATAAAGCTCCTTCGACACCTTCGTCTTGATGGTCTTTTCATCCGACAACAACTTGAATGAATCAAAGTAACTACCCGATAGCAGACCGCCGAGGCCCAGAACTGCATATAGTGGTGCACCAACGGCGGTTCCCATTGCTGCAATTCCGACC
>NZ_JACSOF010000231.1:0-6565 GCF_014349205.1 Photobacterium sp. BZF1 | reverse complement strand
AGAGCAAAAGCTACTGCTGGATGAGCGCTACAAAACACTGACACCAGAACCACGCACTATCAAGTTTATTGACCGCATGGTTGCCGAGAGCCGTGGCGTCGCATTGAACCACACTGCTGGCCTTTCTCTGCCACAGCAGGTGCAGATGGCACTGTTCTCACTGGCTTGCCTGATGGATGCAGAAGAAACGTACAAAGACGCTTGTAAGAACATCATCCGCCAGCGTTACAACACCCTGTACAAAAACATGGGTGTAACCGTAGAGCAAGACGTTAACCGCGTTGACTACTACACTCTGCTAGATCTGGATGTGCTAGGTGCGAAAATGTACGGCCAAGAGTTTGTAAACTGGTTCAAAGCCAATAACATGGGCAAAGACTTCCTGTTCCGTCTTGCTTACGAAACCGGTGTTATTCTACTACCGGGTAAAGGCTTTGATGTGGTACATGGTTCAGTCCGAGTATCACTGGCGAACCTGACTCATCACGAGTACGAGTTGATTGGTCGCGAAACCCGCAAAATGCTGGATGAGTACTACAACAACTTCGTGAGTGCGACACAAGCGTAAGTATTAACTGTGATTCCAACTCACAGCAATTAATAAAATAAAATTTAAGCCCTGCAAACATCCTGAATGTTTGCAGGGCTTTTCATTTATAACAAGCAAAAAAACCAATTATCCATCATGATAATGAACACTATTAATTAAACATGATGATTTGATCATCACATCATGATTTAAATTAGTTCCTTTTTATCTTTATTATTACCTCGTCTTCAAGAGATGAACAAACCTGTACTTATTCTTTTATGTTCAACTCTTTAATTATCAATTTTAAATCCAGAGTGAATAATGATTATGAGCAAATATGAAAAGCTAGACAACGAAGTAAAAGCCCTTTCTGATGTCATTTGGGATATGGCCTCAAATGTATGGGATTTTGCAGAGCTAAGTTATGAAGAATTCAAAAGCTCTGCTTATGAAAGTGCGGTATTGGAAAAGTTTGGTTTTGAAATTGTCGAGCGTGATATTGCAGGTCTTGCTACCTCATGGGTAGCCACTTGGGGTACGGGCAAGCCCGTTATTGGTTACCTTGTTGAATTTGATGCCCTTCCGGGTCTTGGTAACAACACGGTACCTTTTCAGGAGCCAACCAAAAATGGTAACACCAACGGCCACGGCTGTGGTCATAACCTCATCGGTTCAAGCTCAATCGGTGCAGCTATCGCACTGAAAAACCATATGGAAAAAGAGAACATCCCTGGCACAATCAAAGTCTACGGTTGTCCGGCAGAGGAAGCGTTGAACGGTAAAAACTACATGGCTGCAACGGGCCTCTTTAGTGACCTTGATATTTGCCTGCATAACCACCCGGCAATGGTGAACGCAGCCATCAATATGCACTCAACCGCTTCGATTGATTTAATCGTCGAGTGGCATGGTGTAACAGCACACGCTGGTGTTGCCCCTTGGGAAGGCCGTAGTGCTCTGCATGCTGCTGAAATTTTCCTGATGTCTGCCAACATGATGCGTGAGCAACTTGAACCAACAGGCCGCCTGCATTACCAAATCCTTGACGGTGGTAGCGCAGTAAATGTGGTACCGGATCACGCAAAAGTGCTTGTTCGTTACCGTGGTAAAAGCGCCGAAAATGTCCGTAAGCATAAGAACTGGCTGGAAGATATGGCCGAAGGCGCTGCACTATCTACTCAAACCAAAGCAGAAGTCACTAACCTAGGTGGCATTTATGACTGCCTACCTAATGATGTACTGGCGACATCTGTTACCGATCACATGCAGCGCTACTTCCCTATCGCTTGGACTGAGGAAGAACAGCAGTTTGCCAAATCCATTCAGCGTGAAATGGGCAAGCCGGAAGATGGCTTGGCTACCGATGTACTCCCGGTACAAACCGGGGTTGAAGTGGGTGGCTCTACCGATGTCGGCGACATTAGCTGGCAAGTACCGACTATGGGCGTGATTTTCGCATCTTGGCCTAAGCATATCCCACCACACCAGTGGGGCTGTACTGCCTGTAACGGTATGAGTATTGGTCAAAAAGCCGGTCTTCAAGCTGCCCATACTTTAGCCGCCCAAGGTTTGGAACTTATGACCAACCCTGAGCTAATCGAAAAAGCCAAACAAGACTTTGAAGCCAAGAAGAACGGCTTTGAATATCAATCGCTGAATGATTTTGACCAGAATCCACGTGGTAAGTTGGATGATCAAGCCTTGAACCATTATGAGTGCTGCCTTCATACCGCTCTTGAGCATTTTGGTATTGGCCACCAGCACAGTGATAAGTGCAATCACTAATCGCAACATGCAACGAGATAAGCAAGTGCTACATGGGCACTTGCTTACTTTTACTTTCCACTGGTAATCACACCCACAGAGAAAAACTGTAGCTATGGATCACACTGCTATTCTGATTGAAATTATCAGCGTTTTGGGCACGGCTGCTTTTGCCATATCTGCCGTTTTAGCGGCAGAAAAAAAAGAAATCGACCTGTTTGCTGTTATGGTACTGGGCATGATCACCGCCGTAGGCGGTGGGACTATCCGGGACTGCCTGCTGGATGTACCCATTTTTTGGGCGCAAGATCTCTCCTACATCTGGATTGCCCTCGCTAGCAGCATTATTGGATACGTATGTTACGGCATGTTGAAAAAAAGATGGATAAACCGGTGCTACCTGTACATTGATACTTTTGCCATCGCCATGTTTGGCATACAGGGAACCAATAAAGCGTGGGAGTTAGGGTTTGGGTTACCTGTCGCTCCTGTCCTGTTAGGCGTCATCACTGCCGTCGGCGGGGGAATCATTCGCGATGTATTGTTGCAACGCCCAACATTGTTATTCAGTAAAAACCTTTATGCTATCCCAGTTACCTTCGGCTGTATGCTCCATTCAACGGTGCTGATGCTGAGCCCAGAGCATAGTAACCTCAGTGCCATTATCTCTATTACCATGATCATTTATATCCGGCATTTATCGATTAAGGAAAAAGTGTCAGTGCCGAAATGGGCCCAGCTCGGTTACCGTATTCAGCGCCACAATCACCATCAGGGCAATGAATAAGCTCAATGGTGAACTATCAAAAACCTTACCTCACTCCTGTTAACTGGGAAGTGAGTTGTTCAAAGATTTCCGTCATTGCGACACCATAGGCCTCTGCTAACAATGACGGTGACTTACTCTCGATTGGAATACGGCTTGTGTAAGTCTTAGAGAAAACTACTTCAGGACGGTAATCGGTGTTATCGACAAGGAAAAACTGTATTTCCATCACTGCCGTTGGCTGCTGGCCTTCTCGGAAGTCACCAAATAACTTGGTAATCGTCACCTGCAGCACTTGGTTCGACGGGGTATGAACACTGGGCAAAGCAACAATATCGTAAAGGCCCGTCTGTTGAAGCCAACTAGCAAGCTGGTTTGACACTATCGATTCAGGATCGCTAATAAAGCGGTTGTAGTAGTCTTTTTCAAAACGTACCTCGTTCAAACGATAGATCATTTGAGTGTCATTGAACGGCGGGACACTCCTTACGTGGTCAATACGCAATGTTTCCCCGATTCGGGCTGACTTAACGACGGGTAAACTAGCAGTCATAGCATAGTTTGTCGGCTGAGGAATACTTTCACCCACACTACACCCAGCAACGACGCCAGCAAGGAAAATGGCGGTTAGCGCAAATGAAAGGTGTTTTACCACTTTCATATTAGTTACCCCCATCAAGATTAATTTTTTCAGGTGCATTACTGAAAATGATTGAAGATGGATTATTTTTGGTGGTGTCAGAAAACTCTTTCAAATTCTCTGCGGTGATCGTGAGATTCTTGATCATCTGATACAAGTCATATTGGTTGTCTGTCAGGATAGCATCGGAGCGTTTGATCAGGTCATCAAGATCAACCAGAATTTTGTTGATGTCACCACCAGAGGCCAACATCCGATTAATAGTGACTGAGATTTTCAGCAATGACGATATCGCCTTTTTGATTTCTGGATCAGAAGCAATACTGTTCAATTCTGAACTCGCGATGTTGACATTAGCTAATGTATCATCGAGTTTGCTATCAACTATCAAATTATCAATATGGTTGATCATTTTATTCGCACTCAGTAGCAGTTCCACCGTCTCGTCCGAAATCATCAAAGTATCGATATCGGTAATCTTCTTGTTCACATTTACCAGCAAACTATTGATGTTATGCCCCAAATTAGCGATTTGAGCGTCATCAAGATTAGCCAGTAAGTTCTGGATCCCAGTTATGATTCTACCCGTAGAGTTTTTAATGGATGGTATATACGCATAGTCAGGTGTCCAGTTAAACGGCAAATCATCTTTGGTGGAAATATCGATATAATCCAGCGATAAATATTGCTGTCCTGTAATTCCTGCGATCTGAGTTTGGGCTCGCAAACCTTTTGCAATGAATATCGGAAAGTGTTCCTCCCAATCGCGGACTGACTCTTCATCCCCCGTTAGTTCACTGCGGACAATCACATAAGACTTTCTTTGTTCATGCGGGACGTCATCTTCATACACCGAGTTAGACAGTTCTATCCCTACCACTGTACCAAGGGCAATACCACGATAACGCACTGGCGACCCGATTTCCAAACCAGCAACTGAGGTATCAAAATAGGTTTCAAATGCCAGCTTGGGTTTATAAAAAGCCTGTCCCCCCAGGATAAACAAGACACCAAACAATAGAACAAGCGTAATAACAACAAACAACCCTAGTCGAAAGTGCTTTTGAGAATCATCCATACTACCTACTCTCATTGTTATATTGTTGATCCGGTACACGGTTAAAAAACTGTCGGACACGAGGATCGTCGCTGGTATCCCGCAACAATTCCGGCGGCCCTTCGGCGATGATGCTCCTTGAGATTGGATCGAGCATGATAGCTCTATCGGCAACGGTAAATATACTTTGCAGCTCATGGGTCACGATGACAAAGGTAAAACCTAAGTTGTTTCTTAACTGCAAAATGGTCTGATCTAAGTTGGCTGCGGTGATTGGGTCGAGACCAGCAGAGGGTTCATCCAGCAAGATAATATCAGCCCCAAGCGCCATGGCCCTCGCTATGCCTGCTCTTTTCAACATACCACCTGATAATTCACTGGGCATGAATTGTTCTGAGTACCCCATCTCAACCAGATCAAGCAGTATCCTTGCCGTTAGGTTTTTTTCTTCCAGCCCAATATCGGAAAACTCGTCCAACGGGAAGCGGACATTTTCAAGCACATTGAGAGATCCAAATAATGCACCACTTTGGTACATGACGCCCAATTGACGCTGGATTCGATATTTTTCTGATTGTCCAGCATGCACGATGCTCTGATTATTGATCAATATATCCCCGGCTTTAGGGAGATATAAGCCAATTAAATGCTTCATCAAACTGGATTTACCACTTCCGGAACCACCCAGGATAACCACTATTTCACCATGGTTAATATCGAAACTGGCATCTTCAAGCAGCACCTTTGAGCCGTAGCCCATTTTGAGGTGCTGAACCCTTATTGCAGAATCGCTATTGTTATCATCATTCGCTTGATGGCGGCTTTGCTGCATATCCGAACCTTAACTGATTAAAACGGCAAAAAAGCCATCGATGACGACAATCCAAATAATACTGCTGACAACCGCACTGGTTGCAGACAACCCTACAGCCGATGATCCGATACCTGTCGTTAACCCTCGTTCACACCCTATTGCGGCAATAATAAAGCCAAAAGTCGTGGCCTTGATTAAACCAATAATAAAGTCCCAGGAAGTGAGAGAGTTGAGTAACTGCTGGTAAAACTGGAGAAAGCCGATATCGAATTTGAGTAACACAATCGCTCCCCCGAACACCCCTATGATATCGGCTAAAACAGTTAGCAAGGGTAATACAACAATGGAAGCCAATAGCCGGGGCAAAACAAGGAAGTAAACAGGATCAATACCAAAGGTATGAAGGGCATTAATTTCCTCATTGATTTTCTGGGTCCCGATTTCAGCAGCAAAAGCAGCCCCAGTCCGACCAGCAAACACAATGGCCGTCATCAACGGACCCAGCTCTCTGAACATTGAAATGCCAATGCCATCGACCACAAAAATAACAGCCCCAAACTGCTGGGCAACAAGGCCGATCTCAAAAGCAATGATCACCCCCATTAGAAAGCCAATCAGCAGAACAATGGGGATAGCGTTTGCCCCGGCCTGTGTAGCAATGGCGAGAATCTCCACCCAGCGCACTCTTTCTTTCCCGAAAAAACTTCTAGCCAATGCAACCACACATTCAAATAGAAAGTGGTACATCACACTCACATAGGTACATTGCTCATGGATAGATTTGCCAAGACCTTCAATGAAAGTCGTTAACGTTGAGGGGGTTGGTTCGGGGGCTTGTGGCTGTATTTTTTTGTCAGGTATCAGTAATTCAAGCTTTTCACTCAAATGAGTAATGGTAATTTCCGCATTTTCGGCACGTTCGCGGTGGCGAATATCATATAAAAAAGCGATTCCGGTATTGTCTATAAATGTTAACTTGGCTGCATTAATGG
>NZ_JACSOF010000230.1:0-6696 GCF_014349205.1 Photobacterium sp. BZF1 | reverse complement strand
TCGAATGTGGCGGAGAGATAGGGATTTGAACCCTAGATACGCTATTAACGTATGCCGGTTTTCAAGACCGGTGCTTTCAACCACTCAGCCATCTCTCCGAATTGTATCACCGCAAAGGATGATGGCGGTGAGGGAGGGATTCGAACCCTCGATACGTTGCCGTATACACACTTTCCAGGCGTGCTCCTTCAGCCACTCGGACACCTCACCACATTGTTGTATTGACGCCTTGCGTCTCAACGGCGGCTAATGTAATCACTTAGCGTATCAGGGTCAAGTGTTTTGCCGAAATCTTTTTTTGACTGGTGAGGAATAGGCCAAATTGTTCCAATGTCCAGCAAACCACTCATCCAGATATCTATCAAGGATGTTATACACTACAATTTAACACGTATTATCAACCTATTATCTCTCAGGCTATTTTAACCCAACAAGCAATTTCGCCTCTGGGTGCCTTGTATTTTGGAGTGTTATGATCGTCCGGCTATTTTCCGCTTTCACCTTTTTGGTGCTGAGCCTTACATCTACCTACAGCCATGCGCTCGAGGGGCATTATGATGTCTGGAACCAAACCTTGGATGAACAGATCCTACAGCTCAGAGCACAAGAGAATACACCTGAAATCGTCAAAGAGCTGGATACCCTGCAAAATGCTAAGGGGATGATTGAAAAAGCGATGGGGTTTGATGACAAGACCCAGAGCTACCGCCAGTTGATTGAAGAGTTCCCAGAGCTCACAGAAAGGCTCAGGCAACAGGTCGATAACTTTGCGACCACCAAGTTCCCCGACTTTAGCAATATGTCGCAGAAAGAACTGAGCGATACCATCAAAGAGCAAGATACCCAGATCAAACAGCTGGAACAAAGCCGCAACAACAGCAAGGATGAACTGGGTTCGATTGAAAAAGGGATCGATGAATTCTCTGTTCGCTCGACCCAACTGCGTGACTTGATCAAACAAGAAGAGCAAGCCCTGCGCCAAATCGAAAACCAACCAGATGCCAAGAACCAACAATTGGTCCATCAGATCTCCCACCAATACTATGTCAGCGAGTTGTATATGCTCGAGGCAGAGCAACTCAGTGCTGGCAACCGCCGCACATTGGTCAAACAGCGTATCCAACTGCAAAACCTGCAAGTAGATGCAAGGCAGGCGTACCGCAATAACTTACAGCGGGAACTCTCGCGCCAGCAGCGCCTAGATACGGATCTCTCCTCAGAGCAAAGTGATCAATTTGATCTGGATTTAGACGGGCAACCAGACAGCCTGCGCCAGCTGACTATCAACAACAAGCGCTATATTGCGGCCTTAAAAGCTATTACCACCCAGAGTGAACAGGTACAACAGAGCCTGACGGCTACCCGCAAGCAAATCCGTGAAGTCGACAATACTGCCGATGATTTGGAAACCATGGCAGAGTGGCTCAAACTCAGTCCTGCATTCAGTGAAAACCTCCGGACGCGCATCAGCCGCTTGCCAGCCAACCCACCCATAGAGCAGTTGGACAAGGATATTGCCCAAAACCAGATAAAAAAATATGAATACCAACAACTTTCAGATGCCCTTCGGGATAGAGCATCTGCGCCCGGCACCGAGGGGCTGACTGAAAAGCAACTACTACAGGAAACGGCACTGATTGAAGCCAACCAAATCCTGCTTGAAAAGCTCATCGACCAAACCGACACCTTGATCTACCAGCAGGCAACACTCAAAGTGTCCTACGAGCAACTCAACAGCAACCTTAACGAGCTGCAAACCTCAGCTAACAAACAGTTATTCTGGGCACCGGATACCAACCCAGTCAGTGTCAGGTTTGTGATTGCCACTTGGGAAAAACTCAAATGGTTCTTTTCACCCTACCAATGGATTGGTTTCGTCAAATTTCCGGCCGTTGCCGATAAGGTCAAACTGGCATTCGCCCTGACTATTATTGCGGTGATCATCCTAGGCCTAAACTGGTGCCGCAAATACTGGAAGCGCTTCCTTAGCGATACCAGCAAGAAAATCGGAAAAGTCACCCAAGATAAATTCCGCTATAGCTACAGCAATGTTTTTTTCTCATTTTTGCTGGCATGGCCAATACCGATTATCGTCGGGCTAGTCGGGCTGATTTTCTCCAGTGGCTGGCAGTACCCGTTCGTCCATCACCTTGGGCAAGCGCTCACCGTCCCGATGGCCCTTGTGATGTTCTGCTTCATGCGTGAGATAGTGCGCCCTAACGGTTTGCTCATCAGCCATTTCGGTTGGGAAGAGGATCTCATCGGCCGCTGCTTCACCCACTACAAGCGGCTGCTATGGGTTTACCTGCCAATGATGGTGATCCAGCAATTTGCCCACCTCTATAGTGATATTGATGTTAATGCGACCCTTGGCAGGCTGGCGTTTATCATCAGCAATTTATCCATCAGTTATTTCTTGTGGCGGATGTGCCAAGAAAAACTGCCAATGACTTACGGTGATCTTCCCGAAGGCAAAGCACATATCGGCCACCATGTATTCTGGTGGACCCTGATTTTGATCCCACAGGGGCTCAACTATACCGCGCTAAACGGCTACCTATCCTCCTCTCAGGATGTGATGCACAAGCTGGAGTACTCTGCTGTTCTCGGGGTTGTCACCATATTGATCTACTACCTCGTCAAGCGCTTGATGCTGATCCAGAAACGTCGCTTGGCATTTGAACGCGCCAAGGCCAAACGTCAGGAAATCATTGCCCAACGTATCGCCGAGATGGAGGATGATAAAGATGAGCACCATGGCAGCAATGAAATGCAAATCGAGATTGAAGAGCCGGAAGTTGACCTCGATAAAATCAGTGCCCAGTCGCTGCGCTTGCTGCGCACCTTGCTGCTGCTGATTTACCTCGCTTTCCTCTCGACGGTATGGGCCGATTTCTACCAGGCTATCTCCTACCTAGGTGATCTCACCTTGTGGGATGTGACCAATACAATCGATGGTATCGACGAACTGAGTGCGATATCGGTGAGCAGCGTGTTACTGGGGCTCTTGGCTTTCTGGTTAACGGGAATCTTTGCCCGCGACTTGCCCGGTGCGATGGAACTGTTGATACTCCAACACCTAGATCTGTCCCCCGGCACTGGTTACGCCATCACCTCATTGACCCGCTATATCGCCATTACTATGGGGATATTGATTGGCTCAAGCATGGTCGGCTTTGACTGGTCGAAAATGCAGTGGCTGGTAGCGGCATTGGGTGTCGGCCTCGGTTTCGGCTTGCAGGAAATCTTTGCCAACTTTATCTCCGGCTTGATCATCCTGTTTGAAAGGCCAATACGGATTGGAGATACGGTGACCATTCGAAACCTGACTGGGATAATTGCCAAAATCAATACCCGTGCAACAACCATTGTCGATTTCGACCGTAAAGAAGTGATTGTTCCGAACAAGGCCTTCGTGACCGAGCAATTCATCAACTGGTCGCTATCCGACCCTATCACCCGTGTCACTTTGTCGATCAGTGTGAATTACTCGGCCAATACGGATTTGGTCACCAAGCTATTGTTCGAAGCGGCTGAAGAATGTGAGTTGGTACTGGATAACCCAGCGCCTGAAGTCTTCTTCCTAACGCTGACAACCGACAGCCAGAATTTCGAAGTCAGGGCCTATGCGGCAGAGACAGCCCACCGCCTGAGCCTGACACACGACCTACACAACCGTATCAAGCAAAAGTTCAATCACCATGGTATCCAGATAGCCAGCCCGCAGTTGGAAATCCAAATGAAGCGCCGCCGGACGGCAAAAAGTTAAAGCTCAGTTGGCACCTCAGAAAAACGAAAAGCCCCTTATGGGGCTTTTTAATGGATCTATTTCGATGCACACGAAGCTCTATAATAAACCCTGCAATGTAAAAAGCCCCTTACGGGGCTTTTTTTAATTCTTTCTAGCTGCTCGCTCATTCTGCATTTGAATATAGCTTCCCAAATGCATCGAGGCTGGCTTGCCCCGCAGGATGTATGGCAGCTCTGTTGGCTGCATTGTTGCTTTGCTGGTTGGGCGCATTCTTACGTAAAGAACGCGGAACATGTTTTTGGCGACACCTTGGCAACAGCGGTCTACCCAAGAGAAGAAGCGACCGAAAAGACCAATTTTCACCCACAGGACAAACTGACTAACGCCTAACATTGCTGCTAGCGACCAATGTACCTCAATCATATTACTTCCCCATTAATTATGTTTTTGCTTGCAGAACTGACTGAGGTAACTATGCCAGTAAAATCATGAACAATATCCCTATGCCTGTAACTGAATTTAACCTGAACTGGCTCCTGCGACCTGTAAAAAACCATTTTTGGAATCAAAGATCTCAACCCTGAAAACAAAACATCAAGTTAACACAATACAATACTACAAATTTAACTTACTGATTTAGCGGGTAAATATTAATTAGGCACAAATCATGCAATAACAAAAAGTTAACAATTTGTTTTGTAAGCGATCTTTTCTTTGATGTATATCAATTTTACAGCCTTTCATATCCATCACAAACAGAGATATGTTTTTACAATCAGAAACAGCTTGTTCAATACTTATCCGAGCACTTTCGCGCAATTTAAAAGCAGATAACCGCAAATAAACTTAAAATAATGGATACTTGGAGTTTGACTAGATAGTAGAAAAGCGTGCTGTCGCACTAAAGTGAGGGACAACTGGGTAGAAATAGAAAAAACCCCGAAGGCAAAACCTTCGGGGCTATAGAATTAGATAGTGATTAGGCAACGAGGCCAAAGTGACTTTTACGCTTGCTGGTAGTATCCAGGAACACGGAACATACGGCGGCACATTTCAAGGAACTGGCCATAAACGACACCCAATGCACCTGAGACGAACGCGTTACTTGTCACCGCAGTGATGATTTGATCAAAGTCAGCACCGACGACTAGCAAGATACACGCATATACTGGCGACTGGAACAATACATAGGCCAACATGTCCGAAATGCCTTTCATCCAACCTGTCGCCGATAGCTTCATGCCTTGGCGGATCATCATGTCACGGAACACACCATACGGCCAAGCAATCGCGATATTGACCGGAATAGACAGTGTTCTTGATGCGAGTGACTGTTCAAATGTCATGCCGGATATAAACACTTCTATCATCATGCCTGTAATAAAACTAAAAATTACCATTGCAAAAGTATCAGCAGCAGCACTTCTTACGTTAAATGGCCCTTTAACAGACATAACCAAACCTCAAAATATAGTGAATAAGACCAATGATAAAAAACATGACAGTTAGAAAAACTGGATTATTACCACCCACCCAGTCAATGCGCGTATTAAAACAGAGAAATAACAGAATTACCCACCAAAGATCTAATTTGTTTGTAAGTTTACAACTACTTTCAGCTCAGTATTTGGCATGATCAGCTACTTTGGCGCCAGTCCCGTGCCACAAAGGCTAAAACCCGTCTATATAATGCCCAAAACCATCCCTTTACTGGGCCATTCGAGTACCAATTGCAGGGTTTAGTTATGAGTTTTAAACGCCATAGAGCAGAAAGGAAGGTAAGAGCGCTCAGAAGCATTATTAATGAAAGCGTCTAGCACCTGTTTAACGGATGAAAATGACACCCATAAGCTACTGTTTTTAATAAATTTAATGTAAAAATAAAAGTAGCACCCGTTTGGGCTTTACCGGAATATCTCATAAGCACAATTTTGACTAGCAATATCAGGCTAAATTTTCATTAAAAGACAGGAAATTATTCAACACTAACCAGAAAATCCATTGCTGGCTGCAATAAATGACATTAAAGATCATTTATTCAGATGCTTTGGTTGGTCAGATAAAAAGAAAACCCCAGCACGAGCCAGGGTTTGAAAACGGGACAAACTTGGTGCGTTGCCTCTGCACCATGCTGCGATAGAACGCAGTTATTGGTAGATAAGGTGCTTCAACGCATCAACAATCGGATAATCAGCGGGACACAGGGCGTAACCAGTAATCTCATCACACCCTACCCACTTGGCATCTTGGTGACTGTGTAGGACAAGTTCACCCGAGACCCAATGCGTCAGGTAGCCTTTTAAATGGATAACCTTGTCACCATAATCGAACACACTGTCAGCCAGGAACTGTCCAGTGGTGGTTTCGATAGCCAACTCTTCTTGAAGCTCACGCTCCAATGCTTGCGCATCGGTCTCGCCGGCTTCGACCTTGCCGCCGGGAAACTCCCACAAACCACCTTGGCTAGCGTTTTCAAATCGCTGGGTCAGCAAATACCTTCCCTGCTTTTCAATCACACCAGCAACGACCAAAATCTCTGGCTTTGCCATGTTCTGCTCGACGCCCACCGTTTTACTTCCCGCAGCACTGCTTGAACTTATTGCCACTTCCGCAAGGGCAAGGATCGTTTCGGCCTGTTTCCTTGAATGGGTTAACAGCCTGTGCCGCATTGCCCTGCTGTAGATCGTCGGCAGCCATTACCACTTCGGTCAGCATCAATGGTAGCTGGGTGTAGAGTTCTGCTGGTGCAGGCATGCCGGTAACCCCAGCTTCTTGCATCTGAGCCAAGGTATTTTCCTCGTCCAGCATCAGCATCAAAGTAGTGATTAATGCCGATAGCATACGCATAGTGCCATCATTTAATGGCTGCTCAGCCCAGTTCGGCTCGATATGCGGCCATACCGCTAGGAAACCCTCGGCAAATTGCTGCATCGCCTCTGTCAGTT
>NZ_JACSOF010000229.1:0-6702 GCF_014349205.1 Photobacterium sp. BZF1 | reverse complement strand
CTGATGATCAGCGCAGCAGCGCTGACAGCCTTTGGGATACTGGCAGTGAACAGTAAAAAAGCAGCCATTAGCCATAGCGAACAGGTAGAGAAAGAAAAACTGGCAAATGAGTCATGCTGTTAAAGCTATAGATAGAGCGAAATTTTCACATTTGCGTTGATTGAAAGCAAACAAAAGGCCTAGCGAAAGCTAGGCCTCTTTGCTGCTATTTGCAAACGTCATTATGCCGGGGAGCCTGATTTTATTCTGCTAGGTACGCAGCCAGTTGCTCCGCCGTCGGCAAGGCGGTCATCGCGCCCTTGGCCGTCGTTGCTAAGGCACCACAGGCGTTGGCTTGCTTGATAATATCAAGCAGGGTCTCTTTAGCTTGCCAGTTATCGACAGATACCAAACCAGCCAATAGGCCGCCAACAAACGCATCACCAGCACCTGTGGTATCTACAGGGCTAACCGGTTTACCGGTAACCAACTGCTGTTCATTGCCCTGAACAACCAAAGCGCCTTTCTTACCCTGAGTAACGATAACCAAAGGAAGCTGGTAGTTTTCCTCAAGGAATGCCAACGCTGACTGCAAGTCAGATTTATCCGTCAGGAACAACAATTCGTCATCAGAGAACTTCACCACGTCAGAAAGCGCGACAGCTTGCATCACGACGGGTTTCAATTCAGCAGGGTTGGCCCATACTTCTTCGCGCAAGTTAGGGTCAAAAGAGACATAGCCACCAGCGGCCTTAATCGCTTCCATTGCCGCTAATGTCGTACCGCGAGAAGGTTCATTGGCAAGGGCAATAGAACAAGCATGCAACCACTCACCTTGGGCAAAAGCAGGGACATCCTCACTCGAAGTGAATTGGTCGGCACTCGGCTTTACCATAAAGGTAAAGCTGCGCTCACCTTCATCGTCCAAATCAACAATCACCGTTGAAGTGCGGTGCTCAGCATCCAGCTTCATCAGGTCGGTGTTCACGCCTTCTTCAGACAGCACCTGTTTCATGAAACGGCCCAGCGGATCTTGACCAACACGACCAAAGAAAGCCGTTTCGCCACCAAGGCGGGCAATACCGACTGCAACATTTGCTGGCGCACCACCTGGGCATTTCAGATATGTCCCTTCCCCTTCAGGAATGAGATCAACAACCGCATCACCGGTGACCCATACTTTTGCCATGCTTTTATCTCCAAAATTTCATTCTGAGTCAATTATTGCTAAACCGATTTAGCTAAACAACCAAAACAGCGCTTGTTCAGGAATAAATGTGATCGGGGTTAAATTTCAGCGCTTACATCAATGATAGCGGCTAATCGGAATCGCCTGCGAAAGGATCAAAAACGCCTCGCTGGTTAATGGCGAGGCGTACAAGCGAAAACATTTCTAGATAAGACCGTTAGCCTTAATCTATTCTATTTTCTCATAAGTGTTCTGCATTTCTTCCGGTGCAATACCGTAACCGCCATCGGTCAGATAGCCATCTTTATAGACTTTCATGCCAGCGTCATTCCAATCGACATCGATAACCGCAGTTTCTCCATCGAGACTACCCAACAGGCTAAGGATATCTTCGGTGATCGGAATGGCTTTAATGCTTTTCACCCTTTTGAATGGCATAAAGGTGTCAAACATTGGTAACTCACCGTAAGTAGACTGCCATGTTTCCTTGGGAACCAACCATTCGTTGTAAACTGCGCCAACAACAGGCATAGGGTTGCGGGCAATCACAACATCATCCGTTACCGTGTTTTGGGTTTCCAATGCCGGCTTACCATCCTCTCCCGCGACGTAGGTAGGGAATTGCTTACCCATCTCAACCTTGTGAGGAAGCCTGCCCAAGGTGACAGCTTTCTTGCGGTACTTTTGTGCATCATCAAATTTAACCATGATTTCCGGCACAGCTTGGAACGTAACCGGCGCTGAATCTGAATCAACTTCTGTTGAAGCAAACACAGACCAAGAGGAAAGAAGCGCAAAAGTGCATGTCGCAAGAGAAAGCTTTCTCATTTTTAATCTCAACAGTAATCACAACGGGGATATAGTAATGCTTCAAAGGCCTATATGTCATGCGTTAACAACACAATCTTCACAAATGCCCTTAATACTGACACCCATCAAACATAGATATACATACCGTTGCATTGTTCATCTATTCATTAGATGATAACGACATTACCAATACCCTATTGGCATGCGGAGGTGGTTATGGAAAATCATGCTGCTTGGCTAAAATGGCTAATGCATACAATGACACTCGCTCCTTTAGCGCACCTCACTATCGGTTTGCCTGTCTATTTTATCCTGTTCTCAGGCTCTGTCGTCTATACTGCAGGTTTGTTATTGTTCGCTATCGCAACTATTCTTCCCTTCGACTTTATCCATTCATTGGCTCTTACCTATGCGGTTTCAGGTAAGCTATTGATTGGTTTCACCCTATATCAAGGCTGGCCGGTCCCGCTTGTTAGTCTGATCCCTGCTTTATATCTTGCCGTTCTACTGATCCTTCGATTTAAACTGAGAGAGACCAACTTCAGGCAGTGGGTTGCTTATTTAGTCGAAAATATCTGGCGCTCGATACTGCTTTCGCTCGTTGTCATGCTTATTGGGATTACATTCGGGTTATCCGTTCATTTTTGCGCTTCTCTCTCTGGGTTGAGTGCAGCAGCATATCTGTTTTACCGCGCATGCCATTTCTATGTACCGCTATGGAGCCAATTACTGAGAAATCACCTCAATAAAGCCCCTCATCAATCCAACCCATGAGCCTCAAAATACCGAGTTACAGCAGGTAGCAAAACATGGCGGTGCGTTTCTTACGCTATGCTTTTAAAAGCAAATAATGAGGGAGCGCACAATGAGTTCAACACCTAATCAAATCATGAACCGGCTAGCCTATTTAGGTTTAGTCCCGTTTGCCCTTAGCTTGATTTGCATTTGGGCTGACAAACCCTTGTTCGGCCTCAGCGCCTACAAGGTTTTTATCGCTTACAGCGCGGTTATCCTCAGCTTTCTATCCGGCATTTTGTGGGGCAATGCAATCGACCATATGAAAGCTAGCCTGAGTCGTAATGCCTTGCTGCTTAGCAACCTATTTGCGCTGATCGCCTGGGGCGTGTTACTTCACTCACCTGAAAGCTATGTATGGTCGGTTCTCGTTCTGTTATTTGGTTTTGTCGCCATTTGGTTTGCCGAGAAGAAAATACGAGAAGTAGAAAAAGAGAATAGCCCTGCAGACTACCAACCCATGCGCAACAAACTCACCGGGATAGTCGCCTTGTTCCATCTCGTTGCTCTTGCCAGTTAAAAGGATAAAAAAAGAGGAAGCCAAAGCTTCCTCTAATGTTATCAAGTTATTGTTATTTAACTAGGCGGCATTTCGCCTGCGGCAAGCGGATAGTGAATCTTGCACCACCGCAATCACTTTCACTGATATGTATTTCCCCTTGATGCAAAGAGACAACCTGGGCAACGATAGCCAGTCCCAAACCATGGCCTCCAGATTGCCGGTCGCGGGAAGTTCCCACCCGGTAAAACGGCTTTAAGACATTCTCCCGCTCTTCCGGCGGTATACCACAACCGTCATCATCTACCTGAATCGTCAATGCGCCCTCTTGGCAAAATACTTTGACAGAAATACAGCGTTTCGCGTAACGAAAAGCATTGCGGATAATGTTGGATACCGCCCGTTCCAAATGATGTGCGTCTACTTCGAAATAGCACTGCTCGGGGCACTCCAAGCTCAGAATTTGCTTCGTGTCCTTTTGGCAATGGGCAATCGTTCGCTGCAGTACCTCGGCAACATCCTGCTGCTTGAGCTGTAATGTCACTCCAGAACGTTCCATCTTGGCAAAGTACAGTAGCTCTTCAATCAGCGATTCCAACTCATCAATATCATCATAAATACCGGCAACATAACCTTTTTGCACGGAATTTAATGCTGACTCTTCCAGCAAATCTAGCTGACATTGCATTCGGAAAATAGGGGTTCTTAACTCATGGGCAATAGCATTGGTTAGATGTTTGTGGCTCTGGATCAACTCAGAGATTTTATCTGCCATCTGGTTGAAACGGGCATTGAGGCGTCCTACCCTATCACCGGCTTTCTCCGACGCCCGAACCTTAAAGTCGCCATCAGAGAAAGCCATGGTGGCCTCTTCTAACTTGCGAAAACGCCCGGATAACAGCCTCAGCATAATGGCACTATACAAAGCAAAGGTGGCAAAAAATGACGCCCACAACAGTTTGACCTCTAAATCCAGCATCTGCCAGAGATCTTCTTCAATATCCGGCTGGAGATAGTAAACCCACTGCTGATCGCCAAAAACGACCCAGTACTCGTTCTCATCATCAAACAGGGCGCCACGGCGGCTCAATTCGTTGCGCTCTGATTGCGTAAATCCGATTTCATCCCAAGTGAATTGCTGAAAGGTAAGATGACTTTTCTCAGCGTAACCCGCGAGTAGCTTATCAGCCTTTTGCTGCCCTCGCTGAGCAGCAACATCATCGAGGATCTGCATGACGCTAGATACATGGCTGATTTCCAACTCAGCTTCATAGTCAGTTGTCAGCTCTTGGGTCACATAGGAGAATGCCAAAATGCAAAGGAAGAAAAGACCTGATAACCCAACGAAAAACTCGAGATAGAGGCGCTTCATAGACTCTCCCTACCAGCGATCTGGCACGAACAGGTATCCTTTGCCGCGTACTGTAATGATCTTCCTTGGTAGAGACGGGTTATCGCCTAGCTTCTTGCGTAGGGTAACGATCTTATTGTCGATGGTGCGGTCCAGACCATCATATTTTATACCGCGGGTTTCCAGTACCAAGAACTCACGGGTTAACACTTCATCAGGGTGACAGGCTAGCAACCACAAAAGGTTAAACTCACTATCAGTTAGGCTCACCGCTTCTCCGTTCATCTCACAACTGCGGCTACGGTGATTCACAGTCAGTGAGCCATATCGATGCTCCATTTCATCCGATGACACTGCAGCGCTCTCTTCACTTTGAGCTGAATTCGAGTTATTCAATTCACGGCGCAACAGCATTCTGATCCTCGCCAGCAACACACGTGGCTTGATTGGCTTGTTAACAAAATCATCACCGCCGACTTCTAGCCCAGCCACATGATCGATATCGTCATCGCTTGCCGTCAGGATCATGATTTTACTCTTCACCTTGCCACGGATCTTACGACAAATACTCAGCCCATCCATGCCAGGTAACATAAGATCCAACACCACTAAATCCGGTTGGTGGTTAATGATCACATCAGGCGCTTCCAGCCCATCGTGTACTGTGATCACTTCAAACTGCTGTTGCCGAAGGTAATTTGCTAATAGCTCGCACAGCTTCTCGTCATCCTCGACCAACACAATCTTTAACATGCAACCAACCTACACCAAATAAAACAACGTTCAAAAAGTGAGGATACACAATTTACGCTCCTATTTCGATAGGTTATAGGATCAAAATTTAACATCCATGTAAGCTAGAGTTGATATTGCTTATATCCACCACGCAAGAAGAAATTCGGTTGCACACATACCGTTTCCCCGTTTGGTGCCACAGCACTGACACGGTCCGTTACGCGTTCGTAGCGGTATGAGTCAGGAAATGTCCAGCCACGACTTATTGCATTGCGCTCAAACTCAAGCTGCTTCTCTAGCATCGACTTCAGTGCGCCAGAATAAGAGTTCAAATAGGCATTTAAGTCGCTATCGCAGAGGGTATAAAGAAACTGCTTCCTGTTAGTTTCAAAGTCTAGCTTAGCGCCACCACCTTGCCTGAATTTACTCGGTGGAATGGAATAGCCTTTTCCATTGGGAGAGACAAGCAAAACGTGCTTGCCTGTACCCGTATACTCATAGTTTTTATGGAAAGTCCAACCGCGATCAATCACGACCAACTCAAAATCTTTTTGTGCTTTTAATGCTTTCTTACCTGAACCTGCCCTTGACGCTAGCAAGGCATTAAATTGATACTCAGGCAATTGATAAACAGTTTTACCTTCAATATATTTATTCATCGTTAACTCGTTGAGCAATTTAATAACTACTGATTAAATGTCTGATTACTTATTTTTACATTTACCCGTGAATCACGGCAGCGGTTGGATAACCAGAGTAGCGTATATTTTTCTAATTTAATGCTGGGTATTATGAGGTATTGAATTGACATCACTGCCTCTATATCAAATATTTACCTCCTTTTTTGTTCTCGCTCGACTTCCGTCATATGAACGAATTTTTTATAAATGTCCTGATCTTCTGCAATAAGTTTCAAGACTTTCTTCGTCAAGCCCATTGGGACCCTGCGGCCCAACTCCCAGCTATATAATGTATCTTTACTGACAGAGAGTATTCCAGCAAACTCAGCCACAGACAGTTGTAACCTATTCCGTAGATTACGGATTTCAGTATTATCCATCCTCAATTTCCAATTTTTCTCTATTAATGAAGACTGTAAATCGCACTTAATTCACGATAAAAGTCAATGAAAAGACATCGATATTTGCAAATTTATTCATTTATGAAAGTAGTCAGGGGCTTACCTGACTTGTCGGTAGCGTAAGTCGGCAACTTGAAATGAGTATTCGCTACTTGACTTGAGGTATACAAACTCCAACAGCCCATTATTCCCTACATGGACTTATCGAATACTGGGTAGTTTTCCTGACCATCATATTTAACATTGCTGTAATAACTAAGTAC
>NZ_JACSOF010000228.1:0-6813 GCF_014349205.1 Photobacterium sp. BZF1 | reverse complement strand
GCGGTGTCATGACACCGCTTTTTTATTTATATGGGGACGTTTTTTTGACGGTGATTGTCATAAAATTTACGGTGTAAACGTATTGATAAAAATCAAAATAACAGGGAAGATTCATGTTAAAGTTGATCTCATATACCAATTCTATTTATTTTGTCCATGCTTTTAAATTTTAACAATATATCTGTACGGAAACAGGTGCTTGTTCCCGTTTTACTCATCTGTGTGATTATGGCAGTAGCATTTGCTGTAGTGACAAAGGAATCCCGTTCTCAACGCGCGCATACAAGCGATACTACATTCTCAGCTTTACAACAAAAAACTGTTTCCCAACAGATACTTGAACACAGCTTTGCTGCTCGTGTCAGTGCGATCTATGCACTTTATGATCTATCGGCATTCAACAATTTGGATGCAGCGGTAAAACAAGGGTTTGATGCAAGCCGAGTATTACTCGATCAACTTTCACAGACGCCTGCTTTAGTGACAAATGTTCAGGTGGTCAATGAAAAAATGGCAAATTATGAGCGCTTTATAAATAATGATTTAAAGCCGTTTGTTGCTCGCAAAAATAGTATTGGCGTCACAGTACAAGAATCAGAAATGCTAGCTTCTAACTTTAGGGGTGTAGGTAGCGAATTAATACAATCGATTGATGAATTAACTATCGCTATTGATCTCTATGTTGAACAAGAAATTGCAGCTGGTGAAGCAGAATACCGTCAAATGATGCAAAGCGTCATGCTAATTATGGCTGTGATGGTCGTAAGTGGTTTAGTTATAGCGTGGCTGGTTTCAGGTCGTATGGTTAAACCCATCCTTGAAGTACGTGAAGTTTTGAAACAGCTCTCTTTGGGCAATTTGACAGGGCGTGTTCATGTAAATGGTTCAAATGAAATCGGGGAACTCAGCCGAGATTTGAACAATACTTTAGAAAGGATGCAAGAGACCATTTCTCACTTGAATCGTATCAGTGAAGAAGTGGCGGCAGCATCTACCGAGTTAGCGGAGGTGATGAATACCTCTCAAGCTAATGCCCAGCAAGAAATGGCTGAAATCGAACAGGTTGCCTCTGCAGTCAATGAGCTTTCAAGCACAGCTGATAATGTTAGCAGTAATGCCCAAGATGCTGACACTTGTGCCAAACAAAGCCAGAGAATGGTTGATGAAGGCCGCAATGTCTTTACCCAAAGCGAGCAATCAAATCAGGTTACCTCTGAGAAAATGTCAGAAGCTGCTGATGTTGTGATGCACTTGCGAGAGCAATCTGATCAAGTTAGTAAAGTTATTGAAGTTATTCAGGCTATCTCGGAGCAGACGAACCTGCTGGCATTGAATGCAGCGATTGAGGCAGCCCGTGCTGGTGAATCAGGCCGAGGCTTTGCTGTTGTGGCCGATGAAGTACGTATGCTGGCAGCTCGGACACAAGAGTCGACTCAAGAGATCCAAGCGATCATTGAAGATCTCCAACGCCAGTCGGCGAATGCCAATGACGGAATGCAGCAATCATTGCAGATGCTGAAAGAGTCAGAAGAGCTAACAAGCTTGGCCAATGAGGTGTTTGAGGGGATTACTGATGCCATTACCTCCATCGGTGATATGAATACCGAGGTGGCAACGGCGGCAGAGCAGCAGTCTATGGTGACGCAAGATATCAATAAGAACGTGGTGAACATGTCTGAGCTTGTTAACCAAAATGTGGTTGGCATTAGCCAAAGCGCAAGTGCCAGTGAAGAGCTTTCCCAATTGGCAGAACAACAACGTAAACAGTTGGCGTTTTTCAAGTATTAATGGATTCAGCACTTAAGTATTGAGTATATAAATAGGAAGCCTTTGACAGTGTCAAAGGCTTCTTTTTTTTAGGTTAATGCCTATGAGGCTGCAACTTCAGTCTTAGCTGAAGGCTTGAATATATTAATTACTGCTTTTACGGTGTAATAACCGCATAGGGCGGTAAAGGAAATCGCACTTAGCGATTCGCCGAAGTGAACTGACGCGCCAACGAAATTAAATATCTCGCCACCGAAGTCTTTAACATGATCCAAGGCCCATTTATATACCAAATATAATTTGGTGAGGGTAATTAAGACTAGGTAAGCTTTACCGTAAGGTGTAGTTAGAAAATACTTAATTTTATTCCAAAGACTTTTCACTTTACTTGCAACCTCGTTGTTTATCGGACGAGATGAAGTGTAGGAAAAACCACCTAAAGACATTTATCAATTCGCGCCATCGATGAGCGAAAAACGTAGCACACTATGGATGGCTATATAGTTACCTTCACTATATTATTGATTGTAATGGGTTAATTATTGCTGGGTATAATTGTTTTTTCGTAAGAGATAACTTGATCTTTTCCATGACGTTTGGCGTAAGCCAGTGCAAGGTCGGCCTGGTGAAGTACCGTTGCAGGTGAAGCCTTAGCGTCGATAAGGGTGTTTACTCCAATACTGATAGTGAAATTAATATCGCCCTCTGGAATATGCACGTCTAACTTGCTGACTCTCCAGCGTAAGCGTTCCGCTAGCAATAGCGCAAAATGGTGTGAAGTGTGAGGAAGGAGAATGACAAATTCTTCTCCGCCCCAACGACCAATGAAATCAGACTGGCGGATACTTGATTTACAGCACTGGGAAAATAACCGGATGACTTCATCGCCAGCTTGGTGACCATAGCTATCGTTGATCAGCTTGAAGTCATCAATATCTATATACAGGCATGAGATTGGGTAGTTGAGCTTCTGAGCTTTCGCTAATTCACTGCTTAGAATGGAATCAAACCGGTTTCGGTTGGTGAGTCCTGAGAGTGAGTCAATTGAAGCTTGCTGCTCGAGTTGGTAAAAGTCGTTGTACTTCTCAGTGATATCAATGATTGCCAACTGAATCGCCATTTCGCCTTTCCATTGCACAATTGATTCTGCGGCGAGAACGTGAGCGATTTTGCCAGAGGGTTTGGTGACTTTGAATGTTTGCACCCGAGGTCGAGCAGAACCGTCCATCAATCGGTGATAATGGGCCAGCGCAAGCTCAGGGTTGATATCTACGATCAAGTTTAACAAGTTAGGTAAAGATATGTCGTTAGGCACATCCTCCACACCAATGATGTTACAGAGGTTCTCATCAACGTAGAGGATTTTGAATTCGTCATGGATCAGTATGCCGAAATCAGAGGCAAAAGTGTTATCAGGGTCAAGATGGATCTGAGGAAATTCTATCATCTAAGTTACTACTACCGTATACATCCATGGTAAGACCTAAATGGGCCGACAATTGCTTTGATAAAAGTATCAATTAAGACAATATGTGACACCGATTCCAATATTTCAAGCTAAATTGCATTTTATAAGCAAGTTAATTTAGATAATCAGAGGTTTATCATCATTTTTGCAATGATAGTGTTCATAAATGCATAATTGTGCTCGATGGCGTGAATTGATAAGAATCTTCAGCTGTAAAATCTACAATGCAGGCATTGAAAGTTATTAACTAATTGTATGAATACAATGAGGTTGTAATGAGCCAGCAAAGTAAAGCAGAACTAACAACAACAGAGCAACAGACACAGAACCCAGTCGCAGAGAGTCGAACTAATACCGAGAGAGCAAAAAAGGGTGATGGTCACGCACGTGATCCACGAAGAGCGACGTTAATTACACTGCTATTTTGTGCAGGGTTATTCGTTTTCTATCTCGTCTCCGACCGGGTGATTCCAACCACAGATATGGCAAGAGTAAGAGCCAATATTGTTCCATTAGCCCCCTTGGTGAGCGGTCCTGTAACGAAAGTGCATGTCGAACCCAATGATATTGTGAAAGCCGGTCAACCGCTTATTGAACTGGAAAGAACGGACTATGTTATTGCCCTTAAGCAAGCTGAAGAGGACCTAGAAAAAGCAGGTAAGGAAGTCGGTGTTCAGACGGCATCTGTTGAATCTGCACAAGCACAGTTGAGTGATGCGATAGCCAACCAGCAGAACGTTCGTCGTCAGGCTGACCGAGTTTTTGCCATGGTGAAAAAGGGGATTGTGACCCAAGCTGATGCGGATAAAACCCATGCCGCTCTGGCGCAAGCGAGTGCCCGTGTTGATCAAGCGAGAGCTTCTGTTGATCAGGCTAAAAAACAACTAGGTGCTAAGGGCAATGAAAACACTGAAATCCAAGCCGCGATTCTGGCCCTTCAAAAAGCACAGTTGGATCTTGAACGTACAGTGATCAGAGCACCCTCTGCTGGTGCAGTGACAAACTTTAGATTAGATGAAGGTATCTTTGCCAACAAAGGCCAGCCTCTGATGACCTTTGTATCTGGCGATGAGAGTTGGGTCGAGGCATATTACCGTGAAAATAGCCTAGGCAATGTTAAACCGGGCGATAAGGTAGAAATCGCGCTAGACAATGTCCCAGGTGAAGTTTTTACAGGAGAAGTAACAAGCATTGATTACGGTGTTGACTGGGGCCAAGCACAGCAAACAGGCCAATTGGCGACTGTGACTAATCAATCAGGGTGGCTACGTCAGACGCAGCGATTCCCGGTTATGATTCGTTTTGAAGAGCAAATGCCGAAGGGAAGCCTTAGGGTTGGCGGTCAAGCCGATATCATGATGTATACCGATGAAAGCTCACTAATGAATGTGTTCGGGAAAATCTGGATCCGAGTGATCACTTGGTTCTCATATATCCGCTAACACCTTTGGAGGCAGAGATATGCGTTTAGAACAAAGTCGAAATATCCTCCGATATGTAACGGGTGTGATGATCTCATTGATATTGGCTTACAGCCTGAACTGGACACTGGCATATGTAATGCCAGTGTTTGTTGCCAAACTCCTGGTAGATAAACCTGTTGCGGATAAACAAGTCATGACGGAACTAGGTTTATCTATGGTGGCGACGGTAATCATCGCTTTGCTGGTGACAAATGGGTTAGCTCAATACCCAATTATCATGCTGACTCTTGTAGGCATTTTGATGCTTTGGGCTTATTACTTGTTCCAAGACCAAAAATGGAATTTTTTCGCAACCATGCTGATGATATCGGCACTACTATTGCCGTATTTGGGGTTGATGCAACCGGTTATTGCTCTTGAAGTAGGCAAGGCCTTGATGCTAGCCGGGGGCGGTGCTGTCGTCGTTTATGGATTAATGCATTGGGTGTTTCCATCTCAACCTACAAGAATGCCATCGATTGAAGAAAAAACGCTAGAACAAGTGCGTCAGGAACAACAACTGAAGATGAAGGAGTCATATAAAGCACTGTTGATTAGTTTACCGGCCATTGCGTTTTGCTATTTTTTTCAAACCACAGGCGCAATTCTAACAATGATTTTCGTTGGTATTTTATCGCTGCAATTAACCGCACCTAAAAGTGTCAAGTTGAGCATGTTTTTACTGATGACCAATATTGTGGGTGGTTTATTGGCAATTATTGCCTATGAACTGTTAGTCACCGTACCTTGGTTCCCGTTCCTGGTTGCGATGATGGCATTCTTTACATTGAGTTTTGCCAATAAGATCTTTAATCAGCCAGAGAAAGCCCCAATTTATGCTGGGATATTTTCTGCGCTTCTGGTGATTTTTGGCGCTGTTGTCGCTAGTGACACAAAGCTGATGGATGTGAACTTCTACACTCGAATTTGGCAGTTAGTCCTATTGAGTGTTTATATGATCAGTGTCTCTACCTTGATTGAAAAATGGCAATCAAGGAACAATGTGAGTGATGATTCAGGCCCCCCGGTGTTGCCGGCCTAAGCGACAAATTGTTTGCGGTAGTCTTTGGGAGGGAACCCCGTAAGTTTTCTAAATGCTCGTGAAAAATGAGCAATATCAGCGTAGCCCAACTCAACAGCGATGTCGGTTAAGGAGTAGTCTTTGTTTTCCATCAGCCGACAGGCTGTTGCCAGCATAATATTGTCTCTGATGTGCTTAAAACTGGTGTGTTCCTGAGACAATCTACGCTGAAGTGTTCTTGGCGTTGTACCTAACAGTGTAGCGGCGTCAGAAATTGTCATAGATTGCCTACACAGGTATGGAGCGAGCGCGTGATAGATAGATTCGATATATGTGATTTCTCTAGGGGTGTCGGCAGAAGGGCTTGGGACAGTAAACTTAGCTGTAGAGTGATAGGGCAGACCCAGAATATCATTACTTAACGCAACGGCACCGAGTTTGCGCTTGGTGTAATAATGGGTTGTTTGTGATTTCAGAATAAGCGCTAACTTGTCAGCCCCATCAGATTGCATAGCGATATAACTGGGAGACCAATCTTGCTTGCTGGCGTGACGAATAAACTCGATGATGAACAGAATTGCAAAGATTTCAGACCAGACATAACCATCAGTTTCTTCGACTGGCTTAAATCGGCATAACCACGGCGTATCGTTGAAGTAGCCAATACTTAGTTGGGTTGTTGGCGACTCATGCAACACTGCCGTTTTCATTTGCTCAATAGCATCGCCAATAGTTTCCGGACTATCTAGGTGTTCCAGAAGCTTAGGAATGAAATATTCACGAATAGAAGTCACAAGCAAATCACCGTAGAACTCAGGGTCAGCCCGTTCTGCCATCATACCTAAAAGGTTTCTTATTGGGGCTTCTGGGAGGTATTCGTGGTGCTGCTGCAGTATATCATCAGGGATACCTGCCGCACTTAGCAATGGGTAAATATCACTTTCGAAATGTTTGACTAAAGCAATGATCGTACTGGCATTTACTGTCTTAATTAGCGGTACCAATTGACCTTGTTGCATGTTTATCGCATTCCATTAAGTGTATTTTATTAAATTATAACGCTTTATTGCTATATCCATCAATTTGATGAGATA